>JAGAAH010000029.1 GCA_017615375.1 Lachnospiraceae bacterium
AGAAATTCAGAATTTTTTTAAACCCTTGACAAAACTGCGTTATTTAACTATTGTATAATAGTATGCAAAATACAAAATAATACACTTTTTTGCATATCATGGAGTGTCATATGGATGGGATTATTCTTAAGCCGTTTGCCAAGATTAATCTGGGATTGGATATAATAGGGCGAAGAGAAAACGGATATCACGAAGTGAAGATGGTCATGCAGTCAATTGATCTTAAGGATACTATGAAGATGTCCGTGCTTAATGATGACGTGGTTACAATGAAATGTAACCTTGATTATCTTCCGACCGATGACAACAATATAGTTGTAAAAGCAGTAAAGCTTGTTAAACGTGAATATGGAATTAATAAAGGCGTAAGAATTGAACTGGAAAAGAATATTCCCGTTGCTGCAGGCATGGCGGGAGGCTCAAGTAACGCAGCGGCAGCATTACACGGAATGAGTGAGCTTTTTGACTTAAAGCTTAACACGGAAGAATTGTGTAAGCTTGGTGTGAAGCTCGGAGCAGACGTGCCTTATTGTATAATGGGCGGAACAATGCTTGCAGAAGGTATAGGAGAGGTTTTGACGCCTCTTAAAAAAGCGCCCGATTGTTATGTTGCCATAGTAAAGCCTTCTTTTGCGGTATCTACCAAAGCTGTATATGAAGCATATGATAAACTTAACGATAATGAGATTGTGCATCCCGATATTGACGGAATAATTAAGGCTATTAACGAAGGCGACTTATATAAAATGTGCGCTTTGATGGGCAATACGCTTGAAAGCGTAACGGAGGTCGAGTATCCTTACATTAAGGAAATTAAGAGCACTCTTATGAAAAACGGTGCGATTAATGCACTTATGAGTGGAAGCGGACCTACCGTGTTTGGAATTTTTGACGATTTAGCAACCGCAAATCAAGCCATATCGTGTATTGAAGACAGCGATATGATTGAGAAAAAGACGGTTGTGGAATTATATAAATGAAGTTAGGGAGATAGTAATGGCTAATTTGGAATTAATTGCAAATGATTATTTACCGCTTAGAGATGTGGTATATCAGACATTGCGTAATGCAATTCTTAAAGGAGATCTTAAGCCGGGCGAGCGACTCATGGAGATGAAGCTCGCAAGCAAGCTCGGAGTATCGAGAACACCGATAAGAGAAGCCATAAGACTTCTTGAAAAAGACGGTCTTGCAATTACAATCCCGCGTCATGGCGCAATGGTTGCCAAGATGACGGAAAAAGATATGGATGACGTATATGAAGTACGTCATGCACTTGATTGTCTTGCGATTAAGTATGTAAGCGGTAATATGTCACATGAACAGATTGCCGAGTTAAGATACGCAGAGAAAGTATTTGAAGAAGCAATCACGGACGGTGATTATGATAAGATTCAGCAGAAGGATGCGGAGTTTCATATGGTAATATATGAAGCAACGGGTAATGCACGCCTTGTATCGATAATGGCAGAGATTTCCGAGCAGTTATCCAGATACAGATGGGCATACATTCTTCATACAGGAAGAGTTGAAGCTTTGGTGAAAGAACATAAAGCAATAGTTGACGCAATTGAGCATGGCGATTATGATGAATGTATGGATGCGTTAAATACACATCTTGAGAATCAGAAGAAGCTTATAAAGGATGTTATTAAGTCCGGTAAATAGGAAGGCAAATCTATGAGCAAGGATACCAGCGTAACTAAAGCGCCGATAGGCGTATTTGATTCCGGAGTCGGTGGACTTACGGTTGCACGTGAGATTATGCGTCAGATGCCGAATGAACAGATAGTTTATTTCGGAGATACCGCAAGAGTTCCGTACGGAAGTAAGTCAAAGCCCACAATTATAAGATATACGAGACAGATAATCAATTTCCTTAAGACAAAGAATGTTAAGGCAATTGTGGTTGCTTGTAATACGGTGTCCGCATATGCTTTGGAGGAAGTTAAGGCAGAACTCGACATACCGATTATAGGTGTGGTTAAGCCGGGTGCGGAAGTTGCCGCATCAATTACCAAGAACGGTAAAATCGGTGTAATCGGAACGGTAGCTACAATAGAGAGTAAATTATACAATAAATGTATAAAAGAGCATAACGCGAATGCAAGCGTATTCGGAACGCCATGCCCTTTGTTTGTACCGCTTGTGGAAGAAGGATGGGTTAACGATACGGTTACGTTTGAAGTTGCGACAAGATATTTGACACCGCTTCTTGATACAGGTATTGACACACTTATATTGGGATGTACGCATTATCCTCTGTTAAGAAATCTTATAGGAGAGGTAATGGGTGATGAGGTAACACTTGTCAATCCGGCATACGAGACGGCAGCCAAGCTTAAAGAAATGTTAAAGGAAAAGGGCCTTGAGAATTCGGCATCAGGTCAAAGTATACCGCACGAATTCTATGTATCCGATGCGGCAGAGAGATTTATGTCTTTTGCAAATTCGATTCTCCCTTATGATGTGGATACAACAAAGCTCGTATCAATAGAGGAATATTAGATGGAAAACGGAACAAGAGAGGATGTTCTTGTCAGCATCAAAGGAATTCATACCATTATGGGTGAATTCGGAACGAATGATGATAAGGACATAATTGAAATGGTGAATCTCGGAACCCATTATATGAGGGATGAAGTTCATTATGTTCTATATGATGAGATAGGTGAAGATGATATTAATAAAAACCTTCTCAAGATTAGTTTAAATAAGATTGAATTAAATAAGACGGGATCGGTTAAGAGCAATCTCATATTTGAACCGGGAAATGAGAACTTCGCATCATATAATACGCCTCATGGTGAGCTCATGATGGGACTTAAGACAAACGAGCTTATGATAAGCGAAGAAGATGAAGAAATCAATGCTCATATTGAATACGAGATGAGTGTGAATTATAATAAGGTTTCGGATTGTATGCTTGATATCAATATTAAGAAAAAATAAAAGCAGGTTGGAAATACCAACCTGCTTTATTAAATTTTGTTTTAATTACATGCCTGCTTTCTTGCGAAGCTTCTGCATAAATGAGAGTTTCTTAGGTGCGGAGTCTCTCTTTCCGAAAGTTCCTTTAATTGCGGTAAGATAGAGACCGCTGATTACGGCTTTAACTTCTTTCTTAATCGGAACGTCCTCAAAGATTTCAGGTGCGCAAAGAAGAGTCATAATGTTAGGACCAATCTTGACCTTCACGATAGGAGCTTTGGTTCCGCGTAAGTACCAAGGAGTCTTCTCAAGTACTGCTGCAGGAAGTCCCGCATCTTTAAGTTTCATTTTCTTCTTGTCAATTATAAGCAAAGATACTGTCTGAGCTGACTGCTCAAGTAATTTATCCTGTTCGCCTTTCTTCTTATCAGCTTTCTTGCCTATAAAATAAAGAGATATTGTTGCGATAAGAAGAATGCCTGTTATTATCAAAAGAACTATGGTAAATGTATGCATCTTATTTCCCCTTTCAAAGTTCGGTACGTTGACTATTTTATCATTCATGTATGTAAAAATCAACGAAAAAATGGCACTTTTATATCTAAAGAAAAGCTTTAATTTTCCTATAAATTATGGTATTCTATTTAAATGTGATACAAGAATTTATATAGAATAATGAGTGAGGATTTTAACATGAAAAGGCTGATAGGTGTAATAACCGTACTTGTTTTCGGACTGGGATTGTTCGGTGCTTCTTTTAATATGAGAGGCGAATTCAATAATATTAATAAGAGCTCGGCAAGAGATAACTGGGTTATTGATGAGAATACCAAAGCTTATGAGATTGCAGATTACGATCTTTCTAAGTATGTTACACTCGGAGATATTGATAATATATCGGTAGAAGTGCCTTACACGGAAGTTACGGATGAATATGTAATCGAAAAGATTAACGAGATTGTTGCGGAGTATCCGGGACATAGAGTTATAGATAAGACAACCGTTGAAAACGGTGACATTGTTAATATTTCATATGTAGGTACCATAGACGGTGTTGAGTTTGATGGCGGTTCGGATGATAACGGATTTGTAACCATAGGTTCGGGTTCAATGGTTCCGGGATTTGAAGAAGGAATTCTCGGACTTAATGTCGGTGAGACGAAGTCTGTTAATGTAACTTTCCCTGACAATTATTACGCTGAATATGCGGGAAAAGATGCAGTATTCGAGATTACCGTTAAAGCAATCGTCGAAGAAGTACAGATGACATATGAGAATATCGATGATGCATTTGTAATGGATACATTTGGTATCGAGACGGTACAGGAATTATTCGATCAGGTTAAGAGTTATCATATTGAAGACTCTGAATCACACCGTAAAAGCGATGCTTTTGATGCAATTATGGGTAAGGTTATGGAGATTTCGGAGGTTAACGTACCGAAGGAACTTCTTGATTATAAGGTATTAAGCTACCTTGCTCAGCTTAAAAGCGGCATTGAAAAAGCCGGTATGAGTGTGGATGTATATCTTGCAAATTATTATCAAATGAACGAAGAAGAGTTTTATACAAATGTTGAAGGCATCGTTAAAGAATCCTTGGAGAAGCAGATGGTATTGTCGCGTTATGCCGAAACCAAAGGAATTGAGCTTGACGAGGAAGCATATGCATCATATAAGATGTCATTTATGCAGTATTACGGATATGCCGACGAAGAAGCGTTATATAAGGATTATCCTGAATCGGAAATTAAGACGGCATGTCTTTGTAATCAGGTATCGGAACATCTTTTAGATGTTATTGATATAGACTATATTGCGGAATAGGAGGGCAAATAGATGGAGCAGTTAGTTACAATACGCGAGATTTTTAAAGAAAGGGAGAAGTACATCGACAATAATCTTACTATTGGCGGCTGGGTTCGTTCTGTGCGCAACTCCAAGACTTTTGGTTTTATTGTCGTTAATGACGGAAGTTATTTCGAGACATTACAGGTAGTGTATTCGGATGCACTTAGTAATTTTGAAGACATAGAGAAGCTTAACGTAGGTGCTGCAATTATAGTTGAAGGCCAGCTTGTACCGACACCGGGCGCACAGCAGCCGTTTGAGATTCAGGCGACACGTATCGATATAGAGGGTGCTTCGACACCTGATTATCCATTGCAGAAAAAGCGCCATACGTTTGAATATTTAAGAACAATATCACACTTAAGACCTAGAACCAATGCATTCCAGGCAACTTTCAGAGTGCGTTCCTTGGCAGCATACGCAATTCATCAGTTTTTCCAGGAGCGTAACTTTGTATACGTTAATACACCGCTTATTACAGGTTCAGACTGTGAGGGTGCAGGTGAAATGTTCCAGGTAACAACATTGGATCTTGAGAATATCCCGAAGACGGAAGACGGTAAGGTGGATTATTCCAAGGATTTCTTTGGAAAGCCAACGAATCTTACGGTATCCGGTCAGCTTAACGGCGAGACATATGCTATGGCATTCCGCGATATATATACATTCGGACCGACATTCAGAGCAGAAAACTCCAATACAACGCGTCATGCGGCAGAGTTCTGGATGATTGAGCCTGAAATGGCATTCTGTGATCTTTCGGACGATATGGATATAGCAGAAGCAATGCTTAAGTATGTTATTAACTATGTACTTGAGAATGCGCCGGAAGAGATGGAATTCTTTAACACATATGTAGATAAGGGACTTATCGAGAGACTTAAGCATGTAGCTTCATCCGACTTCGGAAGAGTTACATATACGGAAGCAATTGATATCTTATCAAAACATAACAACAAGTTTGATTATAAGGTAACATGGGGATGCGATCTTCAGACAGAGCATGAAAGATACTTAACCGAAGAAGTATTCAAGAAGCCTATCTTTGTAACGGATTATCCGAAGGAGATTAAGGCATTCTATATGAAACTTAACGAAGACGGTAAGACGGTTGCGGCTTGTGACTGCCTTGTGCCGGGAATCGGCGAGATTATCGGCGGAAGCCAGAGAGAGGATAATCTTGATGTGCTTATTAACCGTATGCATGAGCTCGGTCTTAATGAGGAAGATTACGGATTCTATCTTGACCTTAGAAGATACGGTTCCGTACGTCATGCAGGATTCGGCCTTGGTTTCGAGCGTTGCGTAATGTACTTAACAGGTATGGGCAACATAAGAGACGTAATTCCGTTCCCGAGAACAGTTAATAACTGCGAATTATAATTAATATTAAAGGCTGCCTTATATAATTCGGCGGCCTTTTTATCTAGAAAACGAAAAGGGTAATGATGATGAATACTGAAAAGCATATGGATAACGGTAATAAGGAAAGACATAATTTAATACCGATTATAGTAATGGCTGCGGTAGTAATAGTTATTATAGTACTTGCTATATCATATGGGTTAGGCAGTAGCAGTGTTGAGGCTACTTTAACGGTTAAGACATATGAGTATTTTGATACGGTTTCGGAAGTAAACGTATACGATAATCTGTCAAAGGGGAAGAAAGCCGAATTAGGGAAGCTTATAGATGAGAGATTAAAGTACTATCATGAGCTTTTTGACATATATCATACCTATGAAGGGCTTAATAATATTAAGACAGTTAACGATAATGCCGGATTAAATGCGGTTAAGGTACCGGATGAATTATACGACCTGCTAAACTTTGGAATAGTTATGAGCGGTCAGACTGACGGAAAGCTTAATATAGCAATGGGTAATGTTATTTCGGTATGGAATGAGTACAGAGAACAAGGAGAGTCTCTTCCTCCGATACGTACACTTCTAAATAACGCCGAGAATGCAGATCCTAAATATATATATATGAAAGAAGAAGACAAGTCTGTATTTTTGGTAAAGGAGAATATGTCCATAGATCTTGGTGCTGTAGGAAAAGGATATGCTGCGGAGTTACTTGCGGAAGATCTTAGAGAATTCGGTATTAAGAATGCCTTGATAGCACTCGGTGGCAATATTGTTGCACTTGGCGATAAGTCAGGCGAATTATATACCGTCGGAATAGAAGATCCCGAAAAAGAAGATCAAGTTAAAGTTACGCTTAAAATTTCTGATTTAAGCGTCGTTACTTCGGGGGATTACCAGAGATATTACGAAGTTGACGGTAAGAGATACTGTCATATAATAGATCCGGATACGATGTTCCCGGCAGACTATTACCGTTCGGTAACCGTTATAGCAAAGTCGTCTGCTTTGGCAGATGCTCTGTCCACGGCACTATTTAATATGGAATATGAAAATGGATATGCTTTGGTACATAGTTTTGATGATGTCGAGGCAATGTGGGTATTACAAGACGGTACGGTTCAGTATTCGAGCAACTTTGAGCAATACATCAAATAGGAGAAGAAGATGGAAATGACAAGGGAAGGCAAATATATAATAGCAATTAACGGCGGAAGAGAGTCAATCTACGGTATAAGACTCGCCGCAGAATTCTTAAGCCGTGGGTCATACGTACACTTAATAGTAAAGGAAAATGTTGATTCATCGCCAACCGATGATACGATAACAGGCCAGGCAGCGATGCTTAAGGATAGATATGGTGAGCGTTTCGTATTGGAAGATAACCATGATACGGAATGCAATCTTTATAAGGGTGCGGTTTCGTTTGATGCTATGATTGCGGTTCCTGCAAGTATCGAAGGGATTATTGATATCAGTGAGCATAAGACGGATACGCTTATCTTGAAGGCAGCCGATAATGCAATTAAGCAGAACAGAAAGCTTATACTTGTTGCCAATGTGGAGAGATTCAATGCACGCAATCTGGAGATTATGCAATCTCTTGCCAAGAGCGGAGTTGAGATGATTCCTGCAGCACCGCCGTTTTTCCATATTAAGAGTACGCTGGAAGATATGATTGATTATACGGTATCCAATGTACTTAATCTTCTTAACATAGATAATACGGTTAATCCGAGATGGTAATGAATGATGAAGGATAAAAAACTTAAAAACGAACTATACTTTATTGCGGGAGCTTTGATAGTTGCCGCAATTGCGTTTATTATAATAAATCGTTACAAGATGATATCTACAGAGAATGCGAGTGTTGTAATCGAAGTCGATGGGAGGACGGTTGCGACATATCCCTTATGCGAGGATAGAATTGTCGAGATTGAATCTTATAACGGCGGAAGGAACATTGTCTCGATTAAAGATGGCAAAGTTAATGTAACGGAAGCTTCCTGTCCGGATAAGATATGTGTGAATCATAAGGCAATTAAGTATAATGGTGAGTCAATAATATGCTTGCCTAACAGAATGACGGTAACAATAGTGGCTGGTAGTTCGGAAACCGACGGAAAGACATACTGATGAAGAAAAGAAGTCATAAAGTGTCATTTATAGGAATGATGATGGCACTCGCATTTGTATTATCATATATAGAGGCAATGATACCGTTTTCAGCCGGAATTCCGGGAGTAAAAGCGGGTCTTTCGAATATTCCTGTTATGGTTACGCTATACCTTATGGGACCGGCATATGCAGTAATTTTGTCATTGGTAAAAGTTCTGCTCGTGTCGGTAACGTTTGGCAGTATGTCATCTTTTATGTACTCGATGGCGGGAGCTTTACTAAGTATAGTAACTATGCTGTTTCTTAAGAAAGCGGATATATTTACGACAAGAGGAGTAAGTATTGCGGGCGGAATTATGCATAACCTCGGACAGCTTATTGTAGCTATGTGTATAGTAGAGAATGCAAAGGTATTGTATTATTTTCCGATATTGATGGTATCCGGAATAGCAGCAGGTCTTGCAATAGGATTAATTGCAGATTTAATTATTAGGAGAATCGGGGTATTATTAAGAAAGAATGAGTAGAAAAGAGAGCTGGGTGACGTTGGCAAAAAGAGCCGACTTCGAGTTAATAGGTAAGGAATTTAATATAGACCCGGTAATTGCCAGACTTATAAGAAACAGGGATGTTGAGGATATGGCAGATATCAGGAAGTATCTTAATCCCGATATTAAAGATTTGCATGACGGCTATCTTATGAAAGACATGGAAAAGGGCGTAATTCTTATGCTTGATAAGATCAAGAATCAGAAGAAGATAAGAATTATCGGCGATTATGATATAGACGGAGTAACATCAACATATATTCTGTATAGAGGAATAACTGCTCTTTCCGGAAATGTGGATGCGGTTATTCCGGATAGAGTCTTGGATGGATACGGTCTTAATATTAATCTTATAAATGCAGCGATTGAAGACGGTATAGATACGATAATTACCTGCGATAACGGAATCAGTGCAGCGGAAGAGATTAGGCACGCAAAAGAAAATGGGTTGACAGTTATAGTTACGGATCATCATAATCAACCGTATACGGTAGATGATAATGACAATAAAGAATATATAACTGTTGAAGCAGATGCTGTAATCGATCCTAAGCGTATAGACTGTAATTATCCGTATCCGGGAATATGCGGTGCAATGGTTGCGTATAAGTTTATCGAGAAGCTCTTGCAGGAGTCCAAGATAGATGAAAAAGAGATTGATAAATTAAAAGAAAATTTAATTATGTACGCTGCGATAGGTACCGTGGGCGATATTATGGAGCTTAAGGATGAGAACCGTGCGGTTGTGCGCAAAGGATTGGAGCTTATTCATAAGACCGATGATATTAGTATTAACGCGCTTATTAAGGCTGCCGGTATCAGTAAGGAAAGAGTAGATACATACTCTATAGGCTTTATATTGGGACCGTGTATTAATGCAAGCGGAAGACTTGAGACCGCCAAGAAGGCATTGGATTTATTTATCAATAAAAACGAAGAGACTTGCAATGCATATGCCGAAGAACTAGTAGAGCTTAATACTCAGAGAAAAGCGCTTACGGAGGAATTTGCCAAGAAAGCATATGAGATTGTGGAGACTACCGAGATAGGTAATGATAAGGTATTGGTAGTTTCGTTATTTGATTGCCACGAGTCTTTGGCGGGAATAATAGCGGGAAGAGTAAAAGAGCGATATAATAAGCCGACTTTGGTTGTAACCGAAACGCAGGAAGGATTGAAAGGTTCCGGAAGATCGATAGAAGCGTACAATATGTTTGATGAAATGAGTAAGGTTAAGGAGCTATTCACCAAATTCGGAGGACATGCTTTGGCTGCCGGATTTTCGCTTGAGAAAGATAAGTTATCGGAATTAAGAAAGAAGCTTAATGACAATTGTACGTTAAGAGACGACGAATTGTGTGAAGTTGTGCGGCTTGATATGGCGATGCCGTTTGAATATGTAAGCAGTAAACTTATCAGTGAGTTCGCTTTATTGGAGCCATTTGGCCAGGGCAATAAGAAGCCTCTTTTTGGAGAGAAGAACCTTACGATTGCATCCTGTAAGACAGTCGGCAATGAACGCAAATTCTTAAAACTTGATTTAAGAACTGAAAACGGAAACCTGTTTTCATGCGTATGTTATGACAGCCCGGAAGCATTTAAAGATTTTCTTATGGAAAAGTACGATGAAACGATTGCGGATGACTGTATTTCCGGAAGACCTACGGGAATTAAAATCACGGTTTGTTATATACCGGAAATCAAAGAGTATTACGGAAGAACATATCTTAATATGAATATCAAGAATTACAAGCATGCATAGCAATAATAAAAGGCTCACCGCATAAAGGTGAGCCTTAATTAATTCTATATGTGTTTCTTC
>JAGAAH010000030.1 GCA_017615375.1 Lachnospiraceae bacterium
CATATGCGGCGTTAAGTGCGAATTCCAAAGGAAGAGATAGAGAAGAACCACAATGTGACATCAGAACAGACTACCAGAGAGACAGAGATAGAATTCTTCATTGCAAAGCATTCAGAAGATTAAAGTCTAAGACGCAGGTCTTTCTTGACCCGCAGGGTGATCACTATAGAACCCGACTCACTCATACTCTTGAGGTATCCCAGAATGCAAGAACGATAGGCAAGGCGCTTCGTATGAACGAAGAGCTTATTGAAGCTATTGCCTTGGGACATGACCTTGGTCATACGCCGTTTGGTCATGCCGGTGAACGTACGCTTAATAGGCTTTGTTCTGTGGGATTTAAGCATAACGAGCAGTCGGTTCGAATAGTCGAGAAATTAGAGAAGAATGGTCAGGGCCTTAATCTTACCTGGGAAGTAAGAGACGGAATACTTAAGCACCAGATAGAGACAATTCCGGAGACTTTGGAAGGAAGAATAGTAAGAATTTCCGATAAGATTGCCTATATCAATCACGATATCGACGATGCTATAAGAGCCAAAGTTCTTATGGAAGAGGATATTCCGACACACATAAGAGACTTCTTAGGTCATTCGACTACGGAACGTCTCGATACAATCATTCATGACATCATAGTTAACAGCATCGGCAAAGACGATATATTGATGTCGGATGAGGTATACGATGCAACCAAAGAGCTCCGTGAGTTCATGTTTGAGAGAGTATACCTTAATAAAACCGCAAAAGCCGAGGAAGTTCAGGCGAGCAGACTTGTGGAATTCTTATTCGATTATTTCATGTCGAATTTTGATAAGCTTCCGGAGAAGTTCAGAAGATTCCATGAAGAAGACGGTGATACGACGGAGCGTGTTGTATGCGATTATATTTCGGGTATGACAGACGAATTTGCGGTTAACTTGTTTGAGGATTATTTCCTGCCGAAGTCGTGGCAGATATTCTAAAAAGGTATAGATATGGCACACTTTTCAGATGATTTGATTGAAGAAGTTCGTTCGGCCAACAATATAGTAGATGTCATCGGAAGTTATGTAAGCCTTAAGAAGAAGGGCAATTCGTACTTTGGTTTATGCCCGTTCCATAATGAGAAGACCGGTTCCTTTTCCGTATCGGACAGGAAGCAGATGTATTATTGCTTTGGATGCGGTGCGGGCGGCAATGTGTTTACGTTTCTTATGGAATATGAGAGCTTTAACTTTACGGAAGCCATGGAATTTCTGGCGGAGCGTGCCGGCATTAAGCTGCCGGAGCACGATATGACACCAAGCGATCGGCTTAAGAACGATAAGAAAGAAAGAATACTTGAACTTAATAAGAAAGCCGCCACTTATTATTACACGCTTCTTCGTTCTCCTAAGGGCGCAACGGGCCTTAGGTATTTTAAGGAAAAGCGCGAGCTTGATGATGAGACGATGCGTAAATTCGGTTTGGGTTACGCGGATGTTCATAGCAATTCGCTCTATCAGTACCTAAAGAGCCAGGGCGCGGATGATGAACTTCTTAAAGAATCCGGACTTTGCGGCATTGATGAGAAGAAGGGCGGATATGACAGATTCTGGAACAGAGTAATGTTCCCGATTATGGATATAAGAGACCATGTAATTGGTTTCGGCGGAAGAGTTATGGGAGACGGTGAGCCGAAGTACCTTAACTCGCCGGAGACGATTGTTTTCGACAAGAGTCATAACCTATACGGTCTTAATCTCGCAAAGCACAGTAAACGACCGTATTTACTCCTTTGCGAAGGATATATGGATGTAATCAGCCTCCATAAGGCAGGCTTTGACTGCGCAGTAGCGTCGTTAGGTACGGCGTTTACCGACGGACATGCCAATCTTATGAAGCGATACGTCAAAGATGTATATATAACATACGATTCCGACGGGGCAGGTGTTAAGGCAGCACTTCGTGCCATTCCGATACTCAGGAATGCGGGACTTAATGCCAAGGTTATCAATATGAAACCTTATAAGGACCCTGATGAATTTATAAAAGCGCTATCTGCCGAGGATTACGAGGAGCGCATACGCGATGCGGAGAACGGATTTCTGTTTGAAGTAAGAAAGTGTTATGAGCGCTATGATATGTCAGACCCGGCGAAGCGAACGGAATTTCAGAATGAAATTGCGAATATGCTTACCATTTTTACGGACGAGCTTGAACGGGAGAATTACCTTACCGAAGTGTCTCGTAAGTACGAGATTGACGAGAATATCTTAAGACGTAAAGTCAATGAAATCGCAAATAAGAACGCGGGAAAGCCGGTAACCGAACCGCTTAAAGACGGCAGAATGATAAGCAATAAGAAAGAAGACGGCAGGTTAGTCTCTCAGAGGTACCTGATTACGGCATTGGTTGAGCACCCTGAACTGTATCCTCAGATTAAGGATATTATCGTTCCGACAGATTTTACGGAAGAGCTTTATTACAAGGTTGCGATGATGGTGTATGACGGACTTGAGAAAGGCGATTTAATGCCGGCCAAGATCATAAGCGCTTTTCAATCCGAAGAAGATCACGGTAAGGTGGCATCGCTTTTTGAAACCACTATCGGGTATCTTAATACGGAGGAAGAGCTAAAGCGTGCGCTAATCGATACGTTGCTTAAAGTTAAGCAGAACAGTATTGAAAACAGCAAGTCAAATCCGGGCGATATTGATATCAATAAAGCCGTTTTAAAAATGAAAGAAGATCAAGAAATACTCGTTAAGATTAAGAACCTGAATATCAAGCTTAACGACAACGGAGGTAATTAAATGAGCGAAGCAGCGTTTAATTTCGAAGAGAAACTTAAGGAACTGGTTTCTCTTGGAAAAAGCAAAAAGGGAGTACTGGATGATAACGTCATTGCTGACTTCTTTAAGGACGTGCAGTTAGATCCGGAGCAGTATGAGAAGATTCTCGAGACTTTGGACAATAACGGTATCGATGTAATGAGGGCCGCAGATGAAGAACCTGACGATATTCCGGATGATATTCCGGAGGACCTTTCAGGCGATATCGGCGGAGAGCTCGGTGATGATATGTTTCTTATCGAGCCTGATGACGATGATCTTAGCCTCGAGGAAGATATCGAGATTGAGAATATCGACCTTTCGGTTCCTGACGGAATAAGCATCGAAGACCCTGTTAGAATGTACCTTAAGGAAATCGGTAAAGTGCCGCTTCTTACAGCACAGGAAGAAATCGAGCTTGCAAAGCGTCTTGAAGATGGAGACGCAGAAGCTAAAAAGCGTTTGGCGGAAGCAAACCTTCGTCTTGTAGTTTCAATCGCAAAGCGTTATGTGGGACGTGGAATGCTTTTCCTTGATTTGATTCAGGAAGGTAACTTAGGTCTTATCAAAGCGGTAGAAAAGTTCGATTACAAGAAGGGATTTAAGTTCTCCACATATGCAACATGGTGGATTAGACAGGCAATAACAAGAGCCATTGCCGATCAGGCAAGAACAATCAGAATTCCTGTTCATATGGTAGAGACAATCAATAAACTCATCAGAGTTTCGAGACAGTTACTTCAGGAGTTAGGTCGTGAACCTACCCCGGAAGAAATCGTAAAAGAGATGAATCTTTCGGTAGACAGAGTCAGAGAGATTCTTAAGATTTCACAGGAGCCTGTATCACTTGAGACTCCGATCGGTGAAGAGGAAGATTCGCATATTGGCGATTTTATACAGGATGATAAGCTTCCTGTACCTGCAGAAGCTGCAGCATTTACGCTTCTTAGAGAACAGCTCCATGATGTTCTCGATACACTTACCGATAGAGAGCAGAAGGTACTTCGCTTAAGATTCGGTCTTGATGACGGAAGAGCACGTACGCTTGAAGAAGTAGGTAAGGAGTTTGGCGTAACGCGTGAGCGTATTCGTCAGATTGAAGCAAAGGCAATCAGAAAATTAAGACATCCTAGCAGATCAAGAAAGCTTAAGGATTACTTGGAATAAGATGCACTTGACTGAAAGAATGCAGGCTGTATGCGATTTGATTAAGTATTCGAAGACAGTTTGCGATGTCGGATGTGACCATGGTTTCGTGCCCATATATCTTGTAAAGGAAAGAGCTTTTACCGCTGCATTGGCAATGGATATTAACGAAGGACCGCTGGCTGCGGCAGGTATCAATATCGAGATGAACGGTGTGGCGGACAAGGTTAAGACGAAGCTTTCGGACGGGCTTAACATGCTGCTCCCGGGTGATGCGGAAGCTATTGTTATAGCCGGTATGGGCGGACGGCTCATGGTAAGAATCTTAGAGGATGCGATTGGCAAGATAAGCGATGATATCTTCGGTATCAAAGAGCTTATATTGCAACCGCAGTCGGAGTTACAGTACTTTAGAAGAAGCGTAAGGCAATTGGGGTTATATTGCGAAGCTGAAGATATGGTACTTGAAGACGGTAAATTCTATCCGATGGGGCGGTACGTATATAAGGGAACTGAAGCTACCGATGACGATGATATGTCGGTTGGGCTTTTTGACAAATACGGACAGCATCTTCTTGAAGATAAGAACGAAGTGCTAAGGATGTATCTTGAGAAAGAGAAAAAGAGTATAGCGGGAATTGTCGAATCACTTGAAAAAGCGAACGACAGTGAGGAAAGAATCAAAAGAATGGCCGAAGTAAAAGAAGCTGCCGCATTAAACGAATTGGCGCTTAAATACTTCAAATAATACCTTAAATGAAAGGACAATTTCACTATGGGACAGATGAAGATAACCGTATTAAATGAGAACTATACTATGGACGAAGGCGCAACTTTCCTTGAGCTTGCAAATAAGGTACAGGATAAGTATGATGCTAAGATTGCACTTGCTAAGTATGCAGGAAAGTTACAGGAGCTTAACAAGAAGATTCCGGGTGAGGGAGAAGTAAGCTTCGTAACTTTAAATGAAGAGGATGGAAGAAGAGCTTATAGAAGAAGCGTAACGATGCTTATGCAGCGTTCGTTATATCATGTAAACAAAGATATTCATGTAAGAATTATGTTTGCATTTAATCACGGATTCTATTGCGAATCAGAAGAAAAGTTCGAGTTCACCAAGGAATTTCTTGATAAGGTTGACGCCGATATGAGAAAGGCTGTCGCTGAAGACCTTAAGATTGAGAAAGAGACGATGAAGACCGATGAAGCTATGAAGATGTTTGAGGCACTCGGTATGAAGAATAAGGGTAACTTATTCCGTTATCGTTCTTCTTCAAGCGTTAATGTTTATAAGCTTGGTCATTATCTTGATTATTATTACGGATATATGCTTCCGAGTACGGGATATCTTACCGCATTCGAACTTATGCCGTTTGAACAGGGATTCTTACTTAGATTCCCGAAGGATGACCCTAACAAGGTTGCAGACTTTAATCCATCAATGAAGTTATTTAATGTACTTCATGAGGCTGAAGATTGGGGCAAGATGCTTGAAGTAGGTAACATCGGTGAGATGAATAATGCTATTTCAAGTGGCAGAATGCAGCAGTTAATCCTTGTTCAGGAAGCTTTAATGGAGAAGAAGATTGGACAGATTGCAGAAGAAATTGTTAATGGTGGCAAGAAGTTCGTTATGATTGCAGGTCCTTCATCTTCAGGTAAGACATCGTTCTCGTATAGATTATCGGTGCAGCTTACATCACTTGGAATGAAGCCGCATCCAATCGGAATTGATAACTATTACTGTGACAGACAGTTCTGTCCTAAGGACGAGAACGGAAACTATGATTTCGAGTGCTTGGAAGCAATCGATGTAGAGAAGTTCAATGAAGACATGCAGGCATTGGTTCGCGGTGAGACGGTTGATATGCCTACATTTAACTTTAAGACAGGTAAGAGAGAGTATAGAGGTAACTACTTAAAGATGGGCCCTGGAGATGTTCTTGTAATTGAAGGTATCCACGGACTTAACGATAAGTTGTCATATTCGATTGATGCTAAGGATAAGTTCAAGATTTATATCTCTGCGCTTACTCAGCTTAATATCGATGAGCATAATAACCTTTCAGCTACAGACGGAAGATTGTTAAGAAGAATCTGTCGTGATAACAGAACACGTGCAACTTCTGCAAAAGATACGATCGCTATGTGGGATTCCGTAAGAAGAGGTGAGAATAAGTACATATTCCCGTTCCAGGAGTCTGCTGATGTAATGTTCAATTCATCATTCATTTATGAATTGGCGGTAATCAAGCCTTACGTACAGCCACTTTTATTCCAGATAACACCTGAGGATCCGGAATATGTGGAAGCAAAGAGATTATTAAAGTTCCTTGATTATATCTTACCGGTACCGTCGGAGGATATTAATCACAACTCACTCTTTAGAGAGTTTATTGGGGGAAGTTGTTTTAACGTCTAACCGATAGACTATGATAAAAAAACGTGAAGACGCACCCATTTAAATGTGCTACGCACATGAGGGGTGCGTCGTGGCAGTCAGGGTCCGTCACTGCGTGACACCTAACTGCATTTGCAGGGCAAATGATCGCGGCTGCAAGGTCGAAAGACCGCAGGTGAGGAAAGTCCGGGCTTCATAGGGCAGGATGCCGGCTAACGGCCGGTGGGGGAAACCCTAAGGATAGTGCAACAGAAAATAAACCGCCGAGCAATCGGTAAGGGTGGAATGGCGGTGTAAGAGACCACCGCTTGTCTGGTAACAGGCAAGGCTGTGTAAACCCCATCCGAAGCAAGACCGCATCGAAGCGTTATTAGGTTGCCCGCCAAGCTTCAGGTAGGTCGCTTGATGTGGCTGGTAACAGTCATACTAGATAGATGATCATTCTCGACAGAACCCGGCTTATAGTCCTGCGCCCTCTCCCGCATGAAAGTGCGGGAGAGGTTAATATTAATTGATTTATTCCGATTTGGGAGATTAGTACAATGAAAAGTTTGAAAGATATGGTTTCACGCCTTGACTACACACCGGTTAAAGGGGAACTTGATATAGATATTAATAACCTTTGCTATGATTCGAGAAAAGTGGCTGAAGGTGACATTTTCGTATGTGTAAGCGGCGCCGCGTTTGACGGTCACGATTTTATAAGCGATGTTATATCAAAAGGGGCTAAGGTTATAGTCATTTCAAAAGATGTTGAGGTGCAGGAAAATGTGACGGTGCTTCGTGTTAATGACGCGAGAGTGGCACTGGCAGAGCTTTCTGCAGCTTTTTTTGATTATCCGGCAGATGATTTAAAGGTTATCGGTGTAACGGGAACCAAGGGAAAGACAACAACAACTTATATGGTTAAGTCTGTTCTTGAGAATGTCGGTATTAAGACGGGACTTATAGGAACGATTGAAGCGATTATAGGTGATGAGCATATTCCTGCAGTCAATACAACTCCGGAATCGTTTGTTTTACAGTCTTACTTTAGAAAAATGGTTGATTCCGGTATTAAAGTATGCGTTATGGAAGTTTCATCCCAGGGCTTAATGATGCACAGAGTTGACGGATTTACGTTTGAACTCGGTATATTTACCAATATTTCTCCCGACCATATCGGCCCGAATGAGCATGCATCATTTGAAGAGTATATGGAGTGCAAGAGCTTATTATTCAAAAAGTGCCGTCACGCCATAGTTAACGGGGATGACGAGAACTATAAGAATGTTCTTAAAGGCTGCACCTGCGATGTAAGCACTTTTGCAGTTAAGGCAGATGCCGATTATAAAGCTACAGACATCAAGCTTGTACATAAGCCGGGATATCTTGGCATAGAATATGATGTTAAGGGTAATATGAACGAGCATTTTGTAATTGATTTGCCGGGAATGTTCAGTGTATATAATTCTTTATCGGCGCTGGCAATTTGCGATTATCTTAAGGTTAATACCGATAAGATTAAGGAAGCTTTAAAGGTTGCCAAGGTTAGAGGAAGAATAGAGAAAGTTGAGAATACCGGCGATTTTACCGTACTTATAGATTATGCTCATAATGCAATGGCATTGGAAAGCTTGCTTTCAACTTTAAAAGAATATGATCCGGGCCGCCTTGTTACCGTATTTGGTTGCGGCGGAAACAGATCGAAGCTTAGAAGATTTGAAATGGGTGAGGTTTCCGGTAAGTTATCGGATGTGACAATAATTACTTCCGACAATCCGAGAGACGAGGATCCGCTTCTTATAATGCAGGATATTGAGACCGGAATTAAGAAGACGGATGGCAAGTATATGATGATTCCTGATAGGCGTGAAGCGGTTAAATATGCGATTAAAACTGCAAAGACCGGTGA
>JAGAAH010000031.1 GCA_017615375.1 Lachnospiraceae bacterium
AGTACAAGAGGGACAGGTAGAACTTACACTTCCCGATTATAACCAGTATTGGAATTATGCGGAGAAAAAAGGATATTCCGGAGTTGCGGTATTTACTAAGATTAAACCGCTTAACGTTACATACGGAATCGGAATAGACGAACACGATCATGAAGGACGCGTTATAACGCTTGAATTTAAGAACTTTTATCTTGTGTCCGTGTATGTACCGAATTCAAGGCAGGAATTGGAGAGACTTCCCTATAGAATGAAGTGGGAAGACGATTTCTTAAGTTACATCGATTCGCTTAACGAGAAGAAACCTGTTATATACTGCGGCGACCTTAACGTAGCGCATGAAGAAATCGACCTTAAAAATCCTAAGACTAATCACAAGAATGCGGGATTTACGGATGAGGAAAGAGCAAAGTTTTCTACCGTATTAAGTCACGGATATATAGATACTTTCAGGTATTTCTATCCGGACAAGACCGATATCTATAGCTGGTGGTCGTATAGATTTAAGTCAAGAGAAAAGAACGCGGGATGGAGAATCGATTACTTTGTGGTATCGGAAAGATTAAAGGATAAGTTGGTGTCGGCGGATATCAAGTGTGATGTACAAGGCTCGGATCATTGCCCGGTAGAGCTTGTTATCGACGTTAACTAAAAGGTCATAATTGTTCAAAAATTATTTACCTTTTGGACTTGACAAAGCCATAAGAAAATACTATACTGACAAAGTCGCTTGAACAAAAGTGATATAACTTTTTCATAAACCTTCTTCTTAAACCGCACGCGAAAGCTTGCGGTTTTTGATGTTATACGGGGTATTTTATTACAGGAAACGTAGGGCACGCAAGGGCTTAAAGCCTTGCGTGTTCTTGCTTTATATGGTAAAATAACTCTGTATGAGTGTGCCTTGGAGGTAGTAATGGTAGAATCGCTGATTCAAAGTTTACAGGATAATATTGAAGTCAGAGCAACGCTTATTAAAGTGCGGGATTTGATTAAAGATGCTGACGAACTTGCCGCATTTAAGAAGGCTTTCCGGGATAGCGCTTTTAAGGAGACCTTCTATGGTTTTCTTAAGAACGACGATGCCAAGGTGAGACGTGCTGCAGCCAAGATATTATCAACGGTCGGCGATGAAGAAGCGTTGGAACCCATCTTTAATGCATACCTTGAGGAAGAGACATTATACGTAAGAGAAGATTTACTTATTGCAATTTCATCTTTTAAGTACGGAAAGTATAAGGATAAGCTTAGGAATAAGCTTGATTCTTTAATTAACGGCGTTTACAAGGAAGATGAAGAGGTTCATATATCAAGCGAGATTAGAATGCTCTACGAGATGCTCCTTGAGAAAAATGCGATTAAGGGGCATGAATTTAATAAGCTTCCGGGAACGACGGAAATTATGCTTACAACCAAAAGAGGCCTTGAAGAATATACTTTGCAGGCGGTTCACGGTATGCCTAAGAAGAAGATTCACGGCGGCGTAATGGTTAAGACATCGGATTATGAGGCCATATATAAGATAAGAACTTTTGAAGAGGCGCTTATATATGTGGGAGAGACCGAGAAAGAAGCAATCTTACCGCACGATATGGCGGCGTTTATAACGGATTCGGGTGTTGTTAAATTCTTGAATTCTGCGTTATATGGCGGTGATACGTACTTTTACAGACTCGATGCGGATGCAAAGGTTACCGGAGAAGACAGAAGCGGATATATCAAAGCATTAACCAAAGAGATACAGAAGAGAACGGAAAATAAGCTGATAAATGTGCCGTCGAACTATGAGATTGAACTAAGACTTAGGGCGAGTGCGCAGGATAAGGTTAAGTTATATCTTAAGCTTTGCCTTGTTCACGATAACAGGTTTAATTACAGGAAAGAAGCCATATCCCAGTCGATTAAGCCATATATGGCAGCGACCATAGTGGAGATGGCAAAGCCATATCTTAAGAAGGACGTAAGAATCATAGATCCTTTCTGCGGAGTGGGAACTATGCTTCTTGAAAGAAGACTTGCGGTAAGCGCAGAGAGTGCATACGGGGTCGACTTTTTTGGAGAAGCTATAGATAAGGCAAGAACGAATTCGGAACTTATCGGTCCCGATATTCATTATGTACAGCGTAATTTTGCCGATTTTACGCATGAGCATAAGTTTGACGAGATAATCACCGATATGCCGATTAAGAGCGATAAAATCGGAATTGACGAGATAAGAAATATATACGGTATTCTTTTTAAGAAAGGGTTAGAGCTTTTACGAAGCGGAGCCGTAATGATAGTATACGGTAACGAGCATAACGAGATTAAGAAGAATTTGCGTATATATCAGAATGAATATGGATTAGAACGCGATTTCGTGATTGATGAGAGAACGGATTCGCATCTATATATAATTTTTAGAAAGTAATAATGAATGGAAACAATGATGAAAGTTAGTGAGAAAGAGAATTATCCCGGTGCGGGCAAGCTTGACCTCGATAATTCGTTTATCCCGGCGCTGCAGCATTTCTTATATGTAGCGAACGGGGTGTATGCAACAACACTGGATGCTGCAGGAAATGTCATAGCAGAACTTGACACACAGACCGAAGAGGAGAGAGAGTTCTTAAGACGCGTGGTGCCACCGGAACGCATGAAAGAAGTGGCGATGAGTATCGAGAATAATTTCGTTGAAGAGATTATATCGGTACGGACAGATTCGGAATATGTTGTAAGCGAGGCCGTTATACTCAGACTTGACGGAATGCCTAAGGGAGTGATGATTATAACGGGTGTTATAAGCGATTCACTCGAAGACGCCGAGATACCGGCAAGTATCAAGTTAACACAGCTTGATGAATATGAGAGAATAGTTGAAATGGGAATTAAGGTATTGTCGGAGTACCTTACATCGAGTACCAAAGAGCAAAAGGCAGAGATTCTTTTAAACGAGATGCATCAGGACTCGATTAAGCTTGAAGAGGATTATGTAAGATCCGCACTTATAACCGACATAGTCCAGATGCTTGAATCCGAGAAGGATATTACCAAGATTGTCGAAGAAGTATTCAAGATGGTGTGTGAATACTTGGAGATAGATGTAGCAGACTTATACAGAATTAATGCCGATAATGTAACGGTATCCGTTATAAGCGAGTGGGCGGTGGATTCTTCATATGCCTGCATGGATAAGGAACAGGATATACCGATTGACAGATATCCTTTCTTTAAGGGTGAGAATTTCATAATTTCATCCAATACGGATATTAAGAAAGAGCAGAAAGAATTCCTTGATAACGGCGGAATCAAGGCATATATAGTATTTCCGATTGTATTAAAGAACGAGATTATTATGTATCTTACATTTAAGTGCATACGGAAAGAACGCATCTTCCAGTATGAGAGTGTAAGATTCATATCGGATGTAAGAAAGATACTTCAAAGTATTATCATTAAGAGAGTTGCACAGAATTCTCTTACGAGTTCACTTTCTTCACTTGAAGACATACTCGGAAGTATGGAATGTGCAATATATGTAATAGACCCTATTACGAGAAACCTTTTATTCTACAATGAAGTCTTTGACAAAAAGATGAATGACGAGCTTAAGAAGATAAGACTTGCGGATTTCTTCGAGCATGGCGAAGTAGTTGTTGAATATGAGGTTAAGCCGCTCAACAGATGGCTTGAATTAAGACAGAAGTCTATCGCGTGGGTAGACGGAAGAGAAGTTGAGCTTTATACAATTTACGATATTACCAAGAATAAGATATATGAGTACAACCTTGAAAAATCGACCAATGTGGACTCTTTGACGGGATTATTCAACCGTATGAGATGCGAGCAGGATTTGGCAGTGTACATGAATCTTGCCAAGGAGAATAAGGAAAAAGGAGCCTTAATCTTCATGGACCTCGATGATTTCAAGCACATCAACGACGGACTCGGTCATCAATACGGTGATATACTTCTTAAGGCGATAGGCACCAACTTAAGACATATAAGAGGTATTGAGAATACGTGTTACAGAGTCGGCGGTGATGAGTTTGTATGTATCGTTACCGGTAAGGCATATTCGGAACTTAATGTAATATTACAGAGTATCGAGAATATGTTCTCGCATCCTTGGCTTCTTAAGGGTGGCGAATATTACTGTACGGCAAGTTCGGGAGTGTGCAGATTCCCAAGTGATGCCGATGTACCGGCCGATGCGATAAGAAAAGCGGATATCGCTTTATCCGAGGCAAAAAGAGGCGGTAAGAACAAGATTGCATTCTATGACAGCGAGACCATCAATAACGAAGTTAAGCGCCTCGATATGGAAAAAGCATTGCGACTCGCATGCATCCATCCGGAAGAAGAATTTGAGGTGTATTATCAGCCGATAATCGATGTAACCGCTGAGGGAGAGAAGTGTATAGGAGCCGAAGCTTTGGTAAGGTGGAACTCACCGGAACTTGGAAGACTTAATCCGGGAGATTTTATACCTGTAGCCGAAGACTTGGGAGTAATTACACAGATTGGTGACTTTGTATTAAGAGAAGCTTGTACGTCATGTAAACATTGGAATGACATGGGCAATCCGGATTTCAAAGTTAACGTTAACTTTTCCGTCGTTCAGTTATTGCAGAACGATATGAAGGATAAGATACTCGAAGTTCTTAAGGAAACGGGGCTTGAACCTAAGAATCTTACCCTTGAAGTTACGGAAAGCCTGGCAATCAATGATATTACATATATGAAGAAGATACTTGGTAATATCAAGAAATCGGGTGTTAAGGTTGCACTTGATGATTTCGGTACAGGTTATTCTTCGCTTAACCATATACACGAAATGCCTATAGACATTATTAAGGTCGACAGGTGCTTCGTAAGAGATGTGGGTAAGGATGAATATTCACATACCTTTGTTCGTATGGTTACGGAATTAGCTAAAGTTATGGACATGAATGTGTGCGTCGAAGGTGTTGAAGAGAAGTCGCAACTTGACATAGTGAAGGAAAGTAAAGTTGATATGATACAGGGATTTTATTTTGCGGAACCTATGCCATTTGACGAATTTGAGGCAAAGTTTATTAACCGTTAGTTTAATAAAAACCGGAGGAACTCATACAGTTTATGAAAAAGCGTGAAATCAAGTACAGAACAAAAAAACAGAAAGAAGTTGCGGAGATTGTAAGAACAGTCAGCAAGGACAGAGCGGCTGCATTAAAGGCGGCAAAGAAGATACTTAAAGAGGGTAAAGAGACTAACAATGCCGTGCTTATCGGTGCTGCAAATTATATTCTCGGACTTATCGAATTCAGAAGCGGTTCGAGAAATAATATGTTGCTTTCGTATTCATTAAAGGCGGTAGCGATGTTTAACGAGTCTACTGACTATGAAATGGTAGTTCGTACCCAGAATCTTCTTGGAATTGCGTATTCTGCAATGGAGGAATATCCGCTTGCGTTAAATGCGTATAATGAGGCACTCAATGTTCTTTCAAAGCACAGAATAAAGCAGTACAAAAATGTTATAGCCAATAACATGGTTGAAGCATATTCACTGCTTGGAGATATTGAAAGAGCGATAAGGCATGCCGAGAGAACCGTTAAGGATATTAAGAAAACAAAGGATAACAGTTACAGTCTTCTTGCTGTTCTCGAAATTAATCTTTCCGAATTCTATGAAATGACAGGCCGGTATGACAAGGCGTTGGAAGCACTTAAGGAAGTAAAAGAGTATCTTAAGCATGATGACAGACCGATAGACAATGCCAGCTATCTGTTAAGAAATGCCAGTGTTCATTACTCAATGGGCAAAGTGAAAAAGGGTAATGAATATGCCGACAAGATGGTTGCATTATTGAATCAGGGTGTCGATTCTTACGAGTTACACAGAGATTATGTAAATATTGCATTAAAGCAGATTGAACTCGGTGAATATGACAGGGCGGATGTGATTGGTGAGTTCTTATGGAAATACGCCGAAAAAACCAAGATGTCACTCGATCAGATATCTGCATCACGCGTTCAGGTAGCGTACTTTGATAAGATAGGCGAAGATGAGCAGTCATTAAAGCATTACAGAGTGCTTAATGAGTCCTATATGGCGCGTGAAAAGGAATTAAAGAGTTCACAGCTTGTGGTTCAGAAAAAGACCGAAGCTTTGAATAAGGAAATGCAGGGCTTTATAAGAGAGCTTCAGAAAAGAGAGAAGCTTCTTGAGCGCGAGCCGCTTACCAAGCTTCTTAACAGAAACGCTTTGTCCAAGGTCATGAATGAATTTGTTGACGAAGCAAAGGAAAAGGGTAAGAAAGTCGGAGCCGTATTCATTGACGTAGATTACTTCAAACAGTTTAATGATACGTACGGACATGCAAAAGGTGACGAATGTCTTAAAAAGGTGGCAGCAATATGTTCGGCAGAAGAGAACGCTAACGTTAAATTTGCACGTTACGGCGGTGATGAGTTCTTCGGAATAGTATATGGGTATACGGATGAGAAACTGGCTGAAATGGCAAAAAGAATTGCGAAGACCATAGCTTCTCATAAGATAGCTCATAAGATGAATCCTCATGGAGGAAAGGTGACACTTTCGATAGGCGTCCTTAATATGGACGTATCACACGGCGGAAGCCTTATTGATATCGTTAACTATTCGGATAAGGCGTTATATCACGCAAAGGATAAGGGAAAGAACTGCATCTATATGTTTGATAGAATCAAGCATGAGAAGAAGAAGAATGAGGAAGAATATATATTGATTAAATAGTTGATTGATATAAGTAAAGCGGGCGCCATATAGGCGCCCGTTATCTAT
>JAGAAH010000032.1 GCA_017615375.1 Lachnospiraceae bacterium
CGGCACTTGGTGCTTCCAACAGAAGAATTATCAAGAGACACTTATTGCCGAACTGTGTAGGACAGCTTGTTATTACAACTTGTCTTCAGATTCCGTCAGCGATATTCCTTGAGTCGTTCCTTTCATTCTTGGGAATGGGTGTATCCGCACCGATTGCGAGCTTAGGTTCACTTTGTTCGGATGCATTGCAGACGATAAGTTTGTTCCCGTATAGACTTATCTTCCCGGCAATTATTCTTACGGTTATAGTATTATCACTTAACCTTGTCGGCGACGGATTAAGAGATTCACTTGATCCTAGACTTAAGAAGTAGGAGGGAAGAGACATGGAAGACAATAAAAAGCTTATTGAGATTAAAGACTTAAAAGTTTCATTCTTCACTCCGGCAGGCGAAGTTAAGGCTGTTGACGGTATTTCATATGAACTCGGTTATAACGAAGTTATGGGTGTCGTTGGAGAGTCGGGATCCGGAAAGAGCGTTGAAGCATATTCAATTATCGGACTTTTACAGAATCCGGGTAAGGTAATCGGCGGTTCGATTACTTTTGAAGGTGAAGATTTGTTGGCATATACGCCGGAACAGATGAGACAGTTTAGAGGTAATAAGGTAAGTATGATTTTCCAGAACCCTATGACTTGTCTTAATCCGGTATATACAATCGGTAATCAGTTAATGGAAGCATTGATGGTTCATGACGATAAGATTACCAAGGAAGAAGCAAAGGCACGTGCTATCGAGATGCTTGAGAAGGTAGGTATTAATAATGCCGAGAAGCGTATCAATCAGTACCCGCATGAGTTCTCCGGCGGTATGAGACAGAGAGCCATGATTGCAATGGCACTTATCTGCAAGCCTAAACTTCTTATAGCGGACGAGCCGACGACGGCTTTGGACGTTACCATTCAGGCTCAGATACTTGAGCTTATGAAGGAACTTCAGAAAAAAGAGAATACTTCTATTATCTTTATTACACATAACCTTGGAGTTGTTGCAGAAATCTGCGACAAGGTATCGGTTATGTATGCGGGAAGAATTGTAGAGCAGGCAACAGTAAGAGACTTGTTCTATAATCCGCAGCATCCTTATACCAAGGGTCTTTTGGCATCACAGCCTCGAATTGATGAGGCAGAGCCGGAGCGACTTATTCCGATTGAGGGTACACCTATCGACCTTCTTAATCCTCCGGCAGGTTGTAACTTTGGACCTAGATGTAAGGATTGTATGAAGATTTGTCTTACCAAGAAACCACCGTTTGCGGATCTTGGAGACGGACATGTATCAGCATGCTGGTTACATTTTAAGAATCTTAAGGATAAGAAGGAGGAGTAAGACATGGCAGACGAGAGAAAAGTACTCCTCGAGGTTGAAAACCTTAAGAAGTATTTTACGGTTAAAACCGGTGGTTTTAAGAAAAATTATGTGCAGGCAGTAGAAAGTGCAACGTTTAATATCTATAAAGGCGAGACTTTAGGTCTTGTAGGTGAGTCGGGTTGTGGTAAGACCACACTCGGACGTACGGTAATAAGACTTCATGAGCCGACATCAGGTAAGATTGTCTATGATGGTAAGACAATATACGATTCGGCTAATCATATTGCCGAGAATATGTTCCCTTATAGAAGAAAGATGCAGATAATCTTCCAGGATCCGTCCGCATCACTTGACCCGCGTATGACGGTTGGGGAGATTATAGGTGAAGCTATAGATATTCACAAGTTATGCGATAGCAAAAAAGACAGAAATGACAGAATTCGTGAATTGTTATCGGAAGTAGGACTTAATACGGAGCATGCCAACAGATTCCCACATGAATTCTCCGGCGGACAGCAGCAGAGAGTCGGAATTGCGAGAGCATTGGCAGTTAATCCGGAATTTATCGTATGTGATGAGCCTATTTCCGCATTGGATGTGTCCATTCAGTCTCAGGTTGTTAACATGCTTGAAGACTTGCAGGCAGAGAAAGGACTTACATATCTGTTCATCGCACATGATATCTCTGTTGTAAGACATATATCGGACAGAATCGGTGTTATGTATCTTGGATGTATGGTTGAACTTGCGGACAGCTATGAGCTTTGCTCCAATCCTATTCATCCTTATACCAAGACACTTTTATCAGCAGTTCCGTTACCGGACCCTGATAAGAGCAGAGCTCGTGAGAGAATAATTCTCGAAGGAGATATCCCGAGCCCTATTAATCCACCTTCGGGATGCAGATTCCATACACGTTGCCCGTACGCAACAGAACGCTGTAAACAGGAGATGCCGGTACTTAAAGAATATGCACCGAAGCATTATGCGGCATGTCATTTGTTAGAGCAATAATTATAGAACCATATAGGGCATGTCCCTTAATATATATGGGAATAGATAAGGAGGTTTCATCTAATGAAAAAGAAACTAGTTTCAATTTTACTTGTTGCAGTTATGGTATTAAGCCTCGTAGCATGCGGAGGCAATGGCGGCACAGGTAGCAAGAGCGGCGAACCATTTATTCTTAAGCTCTGTATCGCTTCAGAGCCTGAGACAATCGATCCAAGTCTCATTTCATCTGTTGACGGTTCGACTTATACTCAGCATCAGTTTGAAGGATTAATGAAGTATGTTCCTACATCTGAATTTGCTGATGAGTCAAAGCAGATGTACAACAGCGAGACTGCCTTCGGACAGGCAAAGGATGTTAAGATATCAGATGATCAGTGTGAATACGTATTTACTCTTCGTGATGATATCTTCTGGTCTGACGGAGTAGAAGTTACTGCCAATGACTTCGTATATGCTTGGAGAAGAATTGTTGATCCTGAAACAGCATCGGATTACGGATACATTTTAAGCGGTATCGTTCTTAATGCTGAAGCAATTAACGCAGGCGAGATGGACAAGGAAAAGCTTGGTATCGAAGCAGTAGACGATAAGACATTAAAGATTACTCTTGAAGCTCCATGTGCATATTTCATGTCACTTTGCGCATTCTCATCATTAATGCCTCTTCGTGAAGACGTAGTTGAAGGCAATGAGAACTGGACAGACCCGTCAACAATCGTTGTTAACGGTGCTTACAAGATTACAGAGTGGGTACATGATAGCTACATCTTAATGGAGAAGAACGAGAAGTATTATGATTATGATAAGCTCGGACCTGATCAGATTAAGTGGGGATTATCAGATTCAGAAACAGCTATAGTTTCCGGATATCAGTCGGGCGAATATGACTTTATTCAGTCATTCCCTTCAGATATGATTGAATCTCTTAAGGCATCGGGCGATTGCTTTATAGATCCATATATCGGTACATATTATCTCTACATCAACTGCTCAATCATTACTGATTGGAGAGTTCGTGCAGCTATGACAATCTGTGTCGACAGAGAGAATATCGTTAACAATATTACACAGAGTGGACAGACACCTGCTACAGGACTTGTTGCTCAGGGTATTACAGACTCTGCAAACAAGGATTTCTCAACAGGTATATCCGAACTCGGAGCTATGTATGCAGCTTTACAGAAGGCTTATCCTTCATTCGACCTTTCAACATATGAAGGACGTTGTGCACTTGCTAAGGAACTTTACAACTCAGCAGTTGCTGACGGAAGCTGGAATCCTGATACAACAGTAGTATACAACTTCAATACATCTGATGCTCATAAGGCAATTGCAGAAGCAGTTGGTTCCGATTGGCAGACAGTTCTTGGTCTTAACATTACACTTCAGAACCAGGAGTGGAATACATATACCAACGGACTTGGCGAGCATACATTCGGCGTAGCACGTCTTGGTTGGATTGCTGACTACAATGATGCTCTTACATACTTAGAGCTCTTCGTAACAGGTAACCCTTATAACTATGGCCTTTACAGCGACAGCAAGTTCGATAGCGACGTATTGGCAGCTAAGGCAAAGAATGCAGGCGCAGAGCGTGATGCAATCCTTTATCAGGCTGAAGAAGAGATGTTTGGCGAAGGCGGATTCCCTGTATGTCCTCTTTACTACTATACAAACTCTTATTGTATAGCTGACGGCATTCAGAACTGCTACTTTACACCACTCGGATATTACTTCTTTATGTACGCTACAAAGAATTAATGACTTCCTAATTAAGTTATTATAATTTGGAGACCGCGGATAATCCGTGGTCTCCTTCTTTATGTATAAAACTATTGAAACTTTTTCTAAAATGGGTTATTCTATTACATAGTTACAAATATTCGTAACTAAGATTCTTGTTTTTGATATCGAGTTAATAATTCCATGTCGATTCGGACATTGTATTCACAGATTTGATTATTATTGATATGAGAAAGGGTGACTACATGAGAGAAAAGTATGAAAGTTTAAGTAAGGCTGTTTTGGCTGATGTTGCGGTTCACAGAGGTATTGACGTAAAGGGAATGAAGAAGGCAGATATTGTCGAAGCAATGCTTATACTTGATGAAAAAGAGAATAATGCTCCTAAGGAAGAAGCAGAAAAGGAAAAGAAACCGGTTAAGTCGGTTAATACAACCATAAGAAATTATGATATATACATGACCGAGAAAGAATTAAAGCGCGATGCGGAGATTCGTCGTGATATGCCTGACGACATGAAGGCTTTGGACAGTGGCGTTATGGTTGGAGGTATATTGGAGATAACCGAAGGCGGATACGGTTTTATCAGAAGCTCCAATTTCCTTCCGGGAGAAGAAGATATATACGTAAGTGCCGGATTAATTAAGAAGTTTAAGCTTAAAACCGGAGATTACGTTAAGGGATGCAAGCGATTAAAAGACAAAGAAGAAGAAAAAGAGAAATATGCGGCAATGCTTTATATAGTATCCGTTAACGGCAGAGAACCGGAGTTTTGCAACACAAGAGCAAACTTTGAGAGCTTGACACCTGTATTTCCTTATGAAAGAATTCATCTTGAGTATCCGAACTGTTCGGTTGCACAGAGAATAGTTGATTTAATCGCACCTATCGGTAAGGGTCAGAGAGGTATGATAGTATCACCTCCTAAGGCAGGTAAGACCACACTTTTAAAGCAGGTAGCCCGTGCGGTTCTTAAGAACAATCCTGAGATGCATCTTATAATTTTACTTATAGATGAACGTCCGGAGGAAGTTACGGATATTAAGGAAGCCATACAGGGTAAGCAGGTAGAAGTTATATATTCTACATTCGATGAGCTTCCCGAGCATCATAAGAGAGTATCCGAAATGGTATTAGAGCGTGCGAAGAGACTCGTAGAAGCAGGCGAAGACGTTATAATTCTTCTCGATTCCATTACGAGACTTACGAGAGCATATAACCTTACGGTTCCGCCGAGTGGAAGAACACTTACCGGTGGTCTTGATCCTGCATCATTACATATGCCGAAGAAATTCTTTGGTGCTGCAAGAAAGATGCGTGAGGGCGGAAGTCTTACAATTCTTGCGACAGCGTTGGTTGAGACGGGAAGCAAGATGGATGACGTAGTATTCGAGGAGTTTAAGGGAACGGGTAATATGGAACTCGTTCTTGACAGAAAGCTTTCGGAAAGAAGAATATTCCCGGCAGTAGATATAGTTAAGTCCGGTACAAGAAGAGACGATCTTTTGCTTTCGGAGCCTGAACAGCAGGCAATGGAGATTGCAAGAAGGGCGTTAAACGGAGCCAAGTCGGAAGCTGCAACGGAGACATTATTGCGTTCATTCCAGTCATCGGCAAGTAATCGAAGCTTGATAGACGAGATACTTAAAAGACGTATGTTCTAGGTTAAATTATGAGATTTAAGTCAACTTTTAGATATTGTATGTTACAGGCGGCCTTTTGGTCGACATTCAGCTCAATATTTGCATATGCAAGCATGTACCTTATCGATAAGGGCTTAAGCAATTCCGAGATAGGATATATACTTTCGCTGGGAAGTATATTTTCAGCCATTGCACAGCCTATTGTTGGAGGAATGGCGGATAGAAGTAAGAAGCTTATATTACATAAGCTTCTTATGACTTTTTCAGGGATAATAATTGTATTAAGCGGAATTCTTCTTGCGTTTAACAAGGTTTTCTGGATGGTGTTTTTATTATATACGCTGATTATAGCCTTTTCCCAGATTATGACGCCGCTTACTTATTCATTGGCGATGTTCTTTGTGTCAAGGGGAATCCCGATTGACTTCGGAATTGCGAGAGGAATAGGTTCACTGGCTTACGCGATATGCTCGGCTATATTGGGAGTGTTAATCGAGAAACAGGGTGTAGATGTAATTATATTTGCCATTATCATTGTATACGTGCTACTTATCATAACCGTAGCGACATTCCATTTTAAGGGTGTGGATGAGAGCGTTAAAAACGCCGATACGGGCATAAATGAAAAGACGGGCGTTAATCTTTCACTCATACAATTCATAATGCGATATAAGCGCTTTTCGATTGTTATACTGGGCAACATTCTTGTATTTGTAAGTCATAATATTATTAGCAATTATATGTTCCAGATATACGATAATATCGGTCTTGGCAGTAGCGAGATGGGATATGGTATCTTCATTGCGGCAGCATGTGAATTACCGTCTTTATTCTTACTTAGTACCATTAATAAAAAAGTTCCGTCCGGTATTCTTTTTAAGTTTGCGGTATTCTTCATATTTGTGCGTAATGTGGTAATGTATCTTGCAAAGAACATTGTGGTCATGTACCTTTCTATGTCACTGTCGATGCTTGGATACGGAATATTTGCGGGAATAAGCATATTATATGTGGAGAATATAATCGATTCTGATAACAGAGTGCGCGGCCAGGCGCTTATGACCATGACGACGGCAATGGGTTCTTTTGTCGGAAGCCTTATGGGCGGAATAATAATCGACAGATTCTCGGTAAATGCGATGCTTATAATGTCCAGTGTTATGGCACTTACAGGTGCGCTTACGGTAATATGTGCAGGTGAAAAAGGATGTACTCAATCCGCAAATTAAAATTAATTAAAAGTACTTGCAGATATAATACAAGTATGATACAATGATAAAGCTGTTTGCTAGGCAAACAAAGTTCGAGATGTTTATTATAATTCTAATATATTTGAGAGGTGAAAGTCATGAAAGAAGGAATCCATCCGGAGTATTATCAGGCAACAGTTACATGTAACTGCGGCAATACTTTTGTTACAGGTTCAACAAAGCAGGAAATCCACGTAGAAATCTGCTCAAAGTGCCATCCGTTCTACACAGGACAGCAGAAGGCAACTAAGGCTCGTGGCCGTATCGACCAGTTCAACAAGAAGTATGGCATTAAGGCTGAATAGTTTTAGATTCTTTGGGTTGAGGTTCGCCTCAACCCTATTTTTTTAGAAGGTACCGGAAGAAGAGAGCATTATGAAGAATTCCAAGATAGGCGGACAGGCTGTAATAGAAGGCGTTATGATGAGAAACGGCGCAAAGTATGCGGTTGCGGTCAGAAAGCCTGATGATGAGATAGCGGTAGAGCTTTTTAATATTAAGAGCTCACGTGATAAGATTAATAAGATTCCCCTTGTAAGAGGAGTTGTTTCGTTTGTGGATTCTTTGTCCATCGGAATGAAGTCGCTTACCTTTTCTTCTTCTTTCTTTGATGAAGAAGAAAAGACGGTTAAGAACGAGAAAAAAGAAAAAGCTTCCAATATTCTTGTGATTGCTTTTTCGGTACTTATCGCCCTTGGAATATTTATGGCGATTCCGTACCTGGTATCGCAGTTTATCGGTAAATGGATTGAATCAAATCTTATATTGTCGATAATTGAAGGACTTATAAGATTATTGTTTTTCTTTGCTTACGTGATTCTTATATCGAGACTTGAGGATATAAGACGTGTATTTGCATATCACGGAGCAGAGCATAAGTGCATTAACTGCATAGAGAACGGAATGGAGCTTAATGTCGAGAATGTGAAAAAAAGCTCCAGATTTCATAAAAGATGCGGAACATCATTCTTATTTTTGGTAATGATAATAAGCATAATTTTCTATTGCTTTATCAATGTCGATTCTCGCTATTTGCAGTTTGCGATAAGATTATTGTTAATTCCCGTAATTGCCGGAGTTTCATATGAGTTTCTGCGTTTGGCAGGAAGTGTAAGCGGCGGCATTATGGATATTTTAAGTAAGCCGGGATTATGGTTGCAGCATCTTACAACTAACGAACCGGATGAAAAAATGATAGAAGTAGGTATTAAATCAGTCGAGGCGGTATTTGACTGGAAAAGTTTTATTGAAGGATAAAGGCGACTATGACTTACAGAGAGGCGTATGAAGCCGGTAAGTATATACTTACCAAGGCGCATATCGACAATCCGGAAGGTGATGCTTTTTCTTTATTATCGCTTGTGTGCAAGATAGACAGAACATTCTATCTCACCAATAAAGAAGTAAAGCTTGCGGATGAAGAGGTAACACAATACAGAATAATGCTGACCAAGAGGGCAGAACATATACCGTTGCAGTACATAACGGGTGTTGCGCCTTTTATGGGTATGGTATTAAAAGTTAATTCATCCGTTTTAATTCCGCGCTTTGATACGGAAATCCTTGTAGACAGGGTTTTGAAGATAATGCATGATGGTGACAGAGTGCTTGATATGTGCACGGGAAGCGGATGCATAATTCTTGCAATCAAGGATAAGTATCCGATGATTGATGCCGTTGCGAGCGATGTATCTCGCGCAGCACTGCTTGTAGCCAAAGAAAACGCCAAATCATATAATATGGATGTCGATTTCGTACGAAGCGATATGTTTGAAAAGATTAAAGGTGTATTTGATGTTATAGTTTCCAATCCGCCTTATATTAAAAGCGCGGTAATAGAGACGTTAGATCCGGAGGTTAAGAATTTCGAGCCATACGAGGCATTGGACGGCAGAGAAGATGGTTTATTTTTTTATAGAAGAATAGCTGCCGACGCCAAGAAACATCTTAAACCGAACGGACAATTGGCACTGGAAATCGGTGACGATCAGGGAGAAGAGGTGTCTGATATTTTGTTAAATGAAGGATATGCTCCGGTAGATATTTACCGTGACCTTAATAATAAAGACAGGGTAATTATTGCAAGATACCCGGGTGAATCTTAGCAATCCGTATTAATTGTAACTATTAAAAGATGATTTATACGGATAAGGAGAGATATTATGTTTGATAAGTTAGAAGATTTAATTGTAAGACTTGAAGAGATTTTAAGAGATTTAAGCGAGCCTGAAGTAGCCAATGATTCTAAGAGATTTCAGAAGCTTATGAAGGAGCAGGCGGAGATTACACCAATCGTTGAGACATATAAGGCATATAAGCAGGCAAAGCAGGATGAAGAGGATTCATTGCTTTTACTTGATGAAGAATCGGACCCTGAGATGAAGGAGCTTGCAAAGGCCGAATTAAACGATGCAAAGGACAGAATAGAGAAGCTTGAAGGCGAGCTTAAGATATTGCTTCTTCCGAAGGACCCTAACGATGACAAGAATGTTATCGTCGAGATAAGAGCGGGTGCCGGCGGAGACGAAGCTGCGCTTTTTGCGGCAGAAATTTACAGAATGTATACGCACTATGCAGAGAGCATGCATTGGAAGGTTGAGACGCTTGATTTTGAAGATATCGGAATCGGCGGTATGAAGTCGGTTGACTTTATGCTGTCGGGTAACGGCGTATATTCCAAGATGAAGTATGAATCAGGTGTACATAGAGTACAGAGAGTTCCGGAGACTGAGTCCGGCGGAAGAATTCATACATCCACAATAACCGTTGCGGTTATGCCTGAAGCAGAAGACGTAGACGTTCATATTGATGAAAAAGATATAAGAATCGACGTTATGCGTGCGTCCGGTAACGGCGGACAGTGTGTCAACACAACCGACTCTGCGGTTCGTCTTACACATTATCCTTCGGGAATCGTTGTATATTCACAGACAGAGAAGTCACAGTTGCAGAACAAGGAAAAAGCTTTTGCACTTCTTCGTTCCAAGTTATATGACCTTGAATTGCAGAAGCAGCAGGCTGCGGAATCTGCAGCAAGAAAGAGTCAGGTAGGAACCGGTGACAGATCCGAGAAGATAAGAACATATAACTTCCCACAGGGACGTGTGACAGACCATAGAATTAATCTTACGTTATATACACTTAATAAGGTTATGAACGGAGATATTCAGGAAATCGTAGACAGTCTGGTTGCGGCAGACCAGGCAGCAAAGCTTGCCAACATGCAGGAAGAACAGTAAATATTAAAAAAGGCTGTGAGTTATCTCACAGCCTTTTTTGATTTTATTTATTCGCCAAGTTCGTCGGTAAGCTTGATAATCTCATCAATGATGCTGCCGATATAATCGATTGCTTCGTTAAGAGGCTTATCTGTTGTGATATCAACTTTGGCAAGTGCTGCAAGTCCGACAGGATCGAGTGTACCTCCTGCACGAAGGACATTCTTCCAATCTTCAACTGCAGGAGCGCCTTCCTTTTCAATACGGCGGGCAACAGCAGTTGCAACCGTAAGAC
>JAGAAH010000033.1 GCA_017615375.1 Lachnospiraceae bacterium
AAAGCCGGAAGATTGCCTTATGGTAGGTAATGACGTGGATGAAGACATGGTAGCGGCGAATCTTGGAATGAAGGTATTCTTGCTTACGGATTGTATGATTAATAAATCAAGTAAGGATATAGAAGAATTCCCGCATGGGGGATTTGATGAATTAAGCGAATACATAGCTAAAATTAGTGGATAATATTTTCTTTTTGTGAGAAAATATATATACAGTATCGTGGGATATATAGAAGGAGGATTTTATGAAAGTAATAGTTATGGACACACAGAAAGGCCTTGTTGTCGATGCGCTTTATAATTACGAGAACTTTGTAAAGAATGTTGCTAAGATTATTGAAGTTGCAAGAGAAAACAATGTTGAGGTTTTGTATGTGCAGCATGATAACGGAGCGGTTCTTGTACCGGGTAACGAGCTTTACGAGATAGCGGACGAATTTAAGCCTAATCCGGGTGAGAAGACATTCGTTAAGCACGAAGGCAGCTGCTTTAGCAATAAGGATTTAAGAGAATATCTTGAAAGTGCTAAGGAAGATACTCTTATGATTATGGGACTTATTACGAATTATTGCGTGGACACAACGGTAAAAGCGGCTCACGAGCGTGGATATAAGGTAGTAATTCCTGCAGAGACCAATTCTGCATTTGACAATGAATACTTTGATGCCGAGACAGCATATAAGTATTGCAATGAGGATGTATGGCCGGAGATTGCGGATTGCGTTACGATGGACGAAGCAATTGCCATGTTGAAGAAATAAAAGTTTCGGAGGTTACCAAAATGCATAAGATGATAATTAAGAGAAACGAATTATTGGCCAAGAAAGTTATTAAGGGCCTTGAATCAAGAAATATGAAGGGTTATTATGCTGCAGACAGAGAAGAAGCTTTAAGAATCGCATTAAGCTTAATTCCGGAGCAGTCATCCATAACCATGGGCGGATGCGTAAGTGCCCGTGAGATAGGTCTTGTTGATGCGCTTATGAACGGCAACTATAATTTCATAGATAGAGACGCAGCAGAAGATAAGAGAAAAGCCGTATTACAGGCGTACGACGTAGATTTCTTCTTATCATCCGTTAACGCAATGACGGATGACGGTGTCCTTATCAATATCGACGGTAATGCCAATCGTGTATCCGCAATTGCATACGGCCCGAGAAAAGTGCTTTTCATCGTAGGTATGAATAAGGTTTGTAACGATGTGGACAGCGCAATGAAGCGCGCAAGAAATGTGGCAGCCCCTGTTAATGCACAGAGATTTGGACTTTCTACGCCTTGTTCAGAGATTGGTTCTTGCATGAACTGCAAATCTCCTGATACAATTTGCTGTCAGTTCCTTGTAACAAGATATTCACGTCACGAGGACAGGATTCATGTAATCCTCGTTAACGATAATCTTGGATTCTAGATGGATGGTTTGGGATTAAGCATTAGGGTGAATGAAAATGGTATCGGATTTATTGATAAAAGTGCTCGACAGAGGTAAAAATGCCGAATACTATGGCGGCGATCAGGGCTGGTTTGAGACAAAGACTGCTAAGGACTATGGCTGTGGGGTTATTGCGCTTGCCAATGTCATAATTACACATGAAAGAATGACGGACCGGAAGAATCCCGGAATTCTTAAAGTAGAAAAGTCGAGATATATGCAGGTTGCAGAAGCTTTAAGAAAGAAGTATCTTCCGATAATTCCAAAGCTTGGCATAAGCGGAATCGAGCTTGCAATAGGGGCTAATGCTTATTTTTTTAAAAACGGCTTAAATGTAACTGCACGTTGGGGCGTAAAGCCTAATAATCTGTGGAAATCGGTGGATAGGATGCTTAAGAATAACTGGCCGGTCATTCTTGCTATAGGGCCTAATAATACACTTATAGGTAAAAAAAGTCTGGAGCTTATGGGTGCGGAATCGAATTCGACGGCAAGAGCGCATTATGTAACAATAACCGCAGCTGACGAAGAGTCGATAACGGTTTCATCATGGGGCAGCAAGTATGTAATTTTAAAGGAAGACTACGAAGCATATATGAAGAAGACCAGTAATCCTTTGTTCAGTAATATATTGTATATAAAATAAGCAAGCACTTTTTTAGGAAAGCAGGAGAAACTATGGACTATAAGAGCTTTAAGAAAAAAGTCTTTAATATGATTGAAGTGGGATTTATTGAGGATATAATCGGCAGAGGGTACGATATTCTCAATCTGTCCCTTATAGTTATTAATCTTGTTGTAAGTATAATGATGACATTCGATGATATCATGGCTTCGTATAAGGGAATACTTACAACGGTAGAGACTATAACGGTAACCTTCTTCCTAATTGATTATATACTTAGGCTATGGACTGCTGACTGCTTATTCCCTAAGGATAAGAAAGCAGTGGCGATTCTTAAGTACCAGTTTTCGTTTAACGGTCTTGTAGATTTATTATCTTCCGTACCGTTTTTCTTGCCGTTTGTATTTCCTGCAGGAGTATCCGCATTCAGAATCTTCAGAGTGGTAAGACTATTTAGAATCTTCCGTATTAATGCTTACTTTGATTCCATTAATGTAATAGGTCAGGTATTAAAGAGTAAAGCAAAGCTCCTTATTTCCTCACTTTTTGTGGTGCTTATGCTTATGCTTGCGGCAAGTCTATGTATGTACAGCCTTGAACATGAAGCACAGCCGGAAGCTTTTAATAACGCTTTTTCAGGTATATGGTGGGCAGAGAACACTCTTCTTACCGTAGGATACGGAGACATTTACCCTATAACTCCTATGGGGCGAATTATGGCAATGGTTATTACTTTACTCGGTGTCGGAATGGTTGCAATCCCGACAGGTATTATCTCGGCGGGATTTGTTGAGTGGTATGAGAAAATGAAGAAATATCATTCGGATAAGGACGAGCTTGATAAGATATATAGCAGAAGCGATGAAACTGATGATTAAAAGAATAAGCAGTATGGTCTATAGAGAACCATACTGCTTAAGATTTAATTTGCTAAGTTGATTATTGAAGGAGTGACATTATGACTTCATGGTTAATTAATAATGCAGGAACAATTGTAATAACGATTATACTACTTGCTGTTGTTACGGTAATAATATATTCAATGATAAAAGCAAAGAAGCAGGGCAAGTCGCACTGCGGAGGCAACTGCTCACATTGTAAAATGTGCGCATCTTGCCATACAGACGAGAATAAGCAGTAGGAGATGAGTTTGAAAGCGCTTTTATATTAGGCTATGTTATGGTAAAATAACTATAATTCGTGATTATTATTGCGTAAAATAATGGTTTGATACCCGGAAGGAAGCAGAAGATATGGAAAAGTCAAAAGTTATATTCGGTAATGAAATGAGCAATAAGGTGGTTAAGAAAGCTGTTAGCTCTAAGAATAAGTTTGCTCGTAAATATGGAGACGATACGAATAAGTCATATCCTACATATATCGAGGAGAATCCTTACATCGGCAAGAGCCTCGGCGTAATGAACGTACTTGTGGGAGACCTTGATAAAAACGCTCACTTCGACAGATCAAAGCATCCGGACGGATTGCCGGAAGCTACATGGGATACCGAGAAGGGAATCATCGTAGGAAATATCCGTATGGGATTCGGCCATTACAGAATATCGATGGCAATTGCATCTGCGGCTCACCATATGGGCTATACGCCTTATTGGATGGATCTTAATTCATATGGTGAAACAACCTGTACCAAGGTTATCGGTGCGCAGAATGACTTGTATTCCATGGGTTCGAGATTATCGAAGTATAAGCTTTTTAATAAATTCATCTGGGAACCATTAAATTACGAAGGCTTCAGAGCGCTTTCTTACAACGCATCCGATCAGAAGAATGCAGAGCTTATGGCGCCTGTATATAAGAATGTGCCTAAGGATATTCCGGTTGTAGGTACGCATGTATGGCCTGCACAGGCAGCCATTCATGCCGGAATGAAGTATGTCGTCAACGCAATTCCTGATAACTGGCCGATGGCACTGCATTTATCGGAAGGCAGTATCCATACAATCCAGTGTCAGAACGCATATATGGGATATAAGATTTTAAACGGCATGGAGAAGGACAAGGTTCTTAAACCTATGCCTGAAGGAAGTCTTTATTATACAGGTCACTACATCGATCATGAGCTTGTAGCCAATATAGAAGAAGACTGCAAGAAAAGAATGGATAGAAAAGTTAACGGCAAGCCTATGAGATTCTTACTTACAATTGGCGGTGCCGGAGCACAGAAGGAGATATTTGCGGAGATTATCAAGTACCTTCTTCCTAAGATTAAAGCCAATAAGGCAGTACTTTACGTAAATGTCGGAGATTATAAGAATGTCTGGGATGAGCTTATGAAAGAAATCCCTGAGATGAAAGCGGTATCAACCGTGCATTTCGATGATTTCGTAGAGACAACGACCTTTGCGGAAAAAGCGCTTAACGAGGATGTGACGGGAATCCACGGATTCTGGCATAAGAATATATTTGAAGCGGTATATGCGACAAATCTCTTAATGAGAAGTGCAGACGTACTTGTAACAAAGCCTAGTGAATTGGCATTTTACCCTGTTCCGAAGCTCTTTATCAAGAGAGTCGGTAAGCACGAGATGTGGGGTGCAATCCATTCGGCGGAAATGGGTGACGGTACGCTTGAATGCCGTGATATTCCGCATACATTGCAGATGATAGACTTATTCATGAATAGCGACTTATTAAAGGATATGTGTGATTCCATTATCCGTAATAAGGGCGTGGGCTTATATGACGGAGCATATAAGGTTGTAGAGCTTGCAATGGCAAAGAAAAATAAATAATATAAAGACATTTTATGCCACTTTTAGTCTGGAAAAGAATAAAAGTGGCATTTTGTTAACTACTAAAATATTAGTAATATTGACATTTTGTCGTAAAAATTACTAATATATTAGTAGTAAGCTACGGATGAGGAGGAACTGATTATGAGTAGAGTAAACTTTGGAGCAAAGCCTTTAATGTACCCGCAGCCGGTACTTATTATCGGAACATATGATGAGAACGGAATTCCTAATGCTATGAATGCTGCATGGGGAATTACGACGGATTTTGAAGAGATTACAA
>JAGAAH010000034.1 GCA_017615375.1 Lachnospiraceae bacterium
TTACAATAAGCCTCGGAGAACATAAGACAACAGATAATCTTGCGGTAAGACCTGCGTTTACGGTTAGTCTTGCTACGGAGGATATGATGGCGGCTTGTGATTATGTAGGAATAGAATCAGGTAGAAAAGCGCCTGACAAATTTGCTAAGGCAGGATTTCATGCAACAAAGAGTGAGTATGTAGATGCACCGCTTATAGATGAATTGCCTGTTGCATTGGAATGTACGGTAAAGAGCTTTGAGAACGGAATTCTTATAGGAAAGATAGTTAATGTATCTGCCGCTGAGCGTGTAATTACTGATGGTAAGGTTGATTTGAGTAAGTTAAAACCAATCGCATTTGATCCATTTAATAATGCATATGTGGGAATAGGCGATAAGGTCGGAGATGCATTTAAAGACGGCATGAAGCTTAAATAAGTAAAATATTAGTAAGGGAAGGTAGAGAAAGTTAATGGAGCGACAGTACACAAGACTTGATGAAGCAAGAAATTTAATTGATCCTCTAATTAAGGGGATTACAGACGAAGAAGATAAGCGTGGTGCCTATGTTCATCTATATGGCACGGGATTATGCGCAGCAATTCTTGCGTTGAAGCGTGGATATGACAGAAGGATGGCGGAGATGGCAGAGGTTTGTGGAATGCTACACGACCTTTTTACTTATGTCCATCCGGAAGAAGATGGTGAGAATCATGCACCGGGTTGCGCGGAATATGCCAAAAAGAATGTACTTGATAAGCTTACGCAGTTTACGGATGAAGAAAAGGAAATGATGTATCAGGCAGTTTATAATCATAGCGATAAACATATTAAAGGAAGCGTGCTTGATGAGATTATAAAGGATGCGGATTGTGCACATCACGCATTGCGTAACCCTACGGAAGACTACTTCTGGGATAGAGAACGTATACAGCAGGTAGTGCAGGAAATGATTAATTAGGAGAACCTTATCAAGTATAAGGCAAACAGGTGTGGTATGAAATTAAGAGATAGATTACAGAATGCTTCGTATGATGAAGGTACGAAATTATTCGATAAGTACACGAGACGTCTTATTAATTGGATACTTATAGCGTATTGGGCATGCTTCGGAGTGTTCTTCTCGTTTATTGCTATTGCCGCGATTTCCAAAGCAGGAGAAGTGTGGGAAATTATATCAAAGAATTTATTTCTGATTCTTATACTTGCGTTCTTTATTGTAAAGAATGCTCTTTCAATAAAATGGCTTACTGCAGGTGGTACATATGAAAAGAAGGCGCTTTTTAATAAAGAGCTTAAAGTAGTGCTTATTGCGTCGACCATATATCTTATTGTCGGCGGAGTATTCTATTACCTGTTTGAGAAGATATTTGTGCTCAACATTGCACCGTTTATAATAGGCGTGTTTGCTTTTCTTATAGTGATATACAATTTTACACGTATTAATCTGTTCACTTATGAGAAAAAGCGCCATAACCGTGTGGTAATTGCGGTAATCTTAGTTATAGCGATTCTCGTTGGCGGATATACCTTCCTCTCGCGCGATATTTGGCTTACACAGCCATATATTAATGCAACTCCTTATATATATGAGAGTAACTGCAAAATCGAATATGACGACGATACGGGCATCTATACGATAACCAAGGAAGACGGTGACTTTAAGCTGCTTCAATTAACGGACATTCACCTTGGAGGTGGTGTGCTTTCGTACGATAAGGATATGAAAGCGCTTGAAGCGGTGTATTCTCTACTGGTAGAGACCAAGCCCGATTTCGTTATAGTTACGGGTGATATGGTATTCCCTGTTGGAATATCGTCGTTTTCATTTAACAATACGGCACCGGTGCAGCAGTTTGCAGCATTTATGCGTAATACCGGAATCCCGTGGGCTTTTACTTATGGAAACCATGACACCGAAAGCTATGCAGCAACGTCATCTTCAGATCTTAATTCGTTATATATGTCATTATCATATAAGACAAGCAGAACGCTTTTATACCCGTACGTACAGCCGGATATAACGGGAAGAAATAATCAGCTTATTGAGCTTAGAAACAGTGACGGAAGTCTTAATCAGGGACTTTTCTTAATCGATTCCAATGCTTATACGGGTGAAGGCCTTAATAAGTATGATTATATTCATGATGACCAGGTTGAATGGTATAAGGAGCAGGTATTAAGGATGAATGCGGAGGCCGGAAGAACGGTTCCGTCGATGATATTTTTCCATATTCCGCTTCAACAGTATAGGACCGCTTATGAATTATATGAGCAGGGCAGCAGTGAAGTTAAGTGGTACTTTGGCTCTAATGATGAGGCAATGATAGACAAGGTGTGCTGTTCGGAATTCCCGAGTAAGATATTTGATGTGGCAAAGGAACTTGGAAGTACGACCGGATTTTTCTGTGGGCACGATCATTATAATAATATGTCGCTTGAATATCAGGGAATAAGACTTACTTACGGTATGAGTATCGATTATCTTGCAATGCCGGGAATCGCAAGAGATACTAAGCAGCGAGGCGCTACTTTAATAACAATACATGATGACGGCACAACGGATATTAAGCAGGTCCCATTAAAAGAGCATAAGGAAGAAAACTAGGAGGAAGACTGTTATGAGTAGAGTAAACTTTGGAGCAAAGCCTTTAATGTACCCGCAGCCGGTACTTATTATCGGAACATATGATGAGAACGGAATTCCTAATGCTATGAATGCTGCATGGGGAATTACGACGGATTTTGAAGAGATTACAA
>JAGAAH010000006.1 GCA_017615375.1 Lachnospiraceae bacterium
ATATTCATTATTGCTTATGTCGTGGCAGGATGTGTGGCACTTATTATCAGTATGCATAAGAATGATGTTCCACAGGTATTGGTTAAATATCTGTGGCTTACCGAGGTAATACCGGTTGTACTTTTTATTGCTTCAAGAGTATTTAAATTGCCATATGAAACAGCTGCAATTCATTATGTTATAGTGCAGGCAATTCTTTTGGTAGTTGTTGATAGAATCGGCCTTTATGAAATAGATGATTCTTTAATGGAATCGGTTATTAAAAAGGGTAAGATGGGATTCTTTTCTTTTGACCTTCACAGACGTTTCCTTGGCGTTAACGAAGTTGCGATAGAATTTTTCCCGGAACTCGCCGAGCTTGGTATTGATAAGAATATTATGTACAAGACCAATGATTTCTTCAGTACCGTATATAAGTGGATTGATAATACCGATTTTAATAATCAGAAAGAGTTTTTCTATGAAAGAGACGATAAAGTATATAAGATAACTCAGACTGTAATTATCAAAGGCAAGAAGGTAAGAGGATATCAGTTCTTCGTAGTTGATGATACCGAGGAGCAGAAGTATATCGAACTTATCAATAATTACAATACGGAGCTTGAAATTAAAGTTAGCGAGAAAACCGCACATATTCAGGAGATGCAGGACAGACTTGTGCTTGGTATGGCAGATATGGTTGAAAGTCGTGATGTAAGTACGGGAGGTCATATTAAAAGAACAAGTAGCATAATTAAGATATTTGTTGATGTTATGAAGCTTGATCAGCGACTCAAACTTACTGATACTTTCTATACCAATGTTGTTAAGGCCGCGCCTATGCATGACCTCGGAAAGATTGCCATTGATGATGCTATTCTTAGAAAACCTGAGAAATTCTCAATGGATGAATATCAAATCATGAAAGAGCATTCTCAGAAGGGTGCCGATATTGTGCGACAGGTTCTTAACGGAATCGACGATACCGAGTTTGTACGTATTGCAGAAAATATGGCGCATTATCATCATGAGAGATTTGACGGACAGGGTTATCCTGACGGATTAAAAGGCGTTCAGATTCCTCTGGAGGCTCGTATAATGGCAATTGTAGATACATACGATGCCCTTGTATCCAAGAGATGCTATAAGGATAATCTTCCGTATGAAGATGTATTTGATATTATAGAGTCCAATATGGGAACACAGTTTGACCCTTCGTTAAACCAGTATTTCATAGCTGCAAGAGAAAGCATTGAGGAGTTTTATAAAAATGGCCAGCAGTACGGTTTATAAGAAATATCAGTCTAAATGTGATTATTCATATACTTTGGGTGCTTTTCCGACTATCGAATTACTTAAGAATAAGCCGGACAAGGTTATTAAAATACTGATTCATCCGGATATGGACAGTGAAGAGCAGCTTGATATTCTTAACGAATTATGTAATAAGAACAAAATTGAATTATGTAAAAGCAAAGCAGAAGTAGAGCGACTTCGTGATAAAGAGAATATTTATTGTATTGGTATTTTCAATAAATATGACGAGAAACTCAAGGATTCGAAAGGACATGTTGTTCTTGTGAATCCGGGCGATATGGGGAATCTCGGCACGATTATAAGAACGGCTATAGGCTTTGGAATTGATGATTTGGCAATTATTGAGCCGGCAGCCGATATTTTCAATCCCAAAGCAGTCAGAGCTTCGATGGGGGCTCTTTTTCAGCTCAGATTCAGAAGATATGCAAGTTTCGATGAATACGAGAGCGAGAATAAGGGGAGAGAATTCTTTCCGTTTATGTTAAAAGGTGCCACGGATTTGCAGATGCTTGATAAATCACATGTCGATAAATATGCGCTTATATTCGGTAACGAAGCAACGGGCTTGCCGGATGAATTTGCCAATAAAGGCACAAGCGTTTTGATACGACATGAAAAAACCATAGACTCCCTTAATTTGTCTATGGCCTGCGGAATCGCATTATATGAGTTTACAAAATAGTACTTTAAATAGCAAATATTTAATTGCAGATTCTGCGGATTGTGATAAAATAAAATAGGAACTTTTTAGGGGAGGCAATTTATGAGTGACAATAGAATTGTCGGCTTAAAAGAGAAAGAGAGAAGAAGAAGAAGAGTCAATCGCCTAAAGAAGACTATTATAGGCGTGATTTCCTTCTGGATGCTCTTTTCTTTAACTGCAATTATAATTCTTACCGTTTCGCTTTGCTCATCAAACAGAAGAATGAAGAAAGTTGAAGAAACGATTAATTCTTCGGGCGATGCAGTCGTAGAAGATGAGAATAAAGGCAATGAAGGCGGAGATATAGAAGATTTTGAAGGTGACGATCAGGGTGAGGATAATACAGAGCTGATTGTGCCGGATGATCCGGAACCTGAGGATCCTAATGATAATGTAGACCCGAATGCAAAGAAGGTATACCTTACATTTGATGACGGACCGTCTCACAATACTGAATTAATCCTCGATATTCTTAAAGAATATAATGTTAAAGCAACTTTTTTTGTAATAGGTCGTAATGACGAATATTCAAAGTCATTGTATAAAAGGATAGTTGATGAAGGACATACGATAGCCCTTCATTCATATACACACAGATATAGTTCTATATATGCTTCACTTGATGCATATAAGGAAGATTTGCAGAAAATCAGCGATCTTGTATATGATGCAACAGGCGTAAGAAGCAAGTTCATAAGATTTCCGGGCGGAAGTTCCAACAAG
>JAGAAH010000035.1 GCA_017615375.1 Lachnospiraceae bacterium
AAGAATCTCGCAGGGAAAAGCTTATGGAATAAGGTTGCATTACCATATAATCCGAAAGTGCATCACTTAAACGACGAAGAAACGGTTCTCTCATTTGAAGTAAGGGGATAAAGATGAGCAATATGCAGCACGTGGCTTTAATACAGACAAAATCAATAATGATTCAGAACCTTTGCGTGCCTTGTTATAATCATTGTCGATACTGTCTGTTATCATGGGATGGTGAAGAAGTAGGAACTAAGTGGGAGCGAGGCATTAAGCTTGCAGAGCGATTTTTAAGCGACTTAAGAGAAAAACGTCCGGATGCGAATGTATCATTTTCTTTTGGCTATTCTATGGAACATCCTAAGCTAAAAGAGGCTATTAGGACGCTTGGAAGACTTGGCAGTCCGATGGCTGAATTCCTGCAATGTGACGGTATGCAAATGCGAGATGAAAGTCAATGTAGACAGTTAATGCAGATGCTTAAGGAAGAGGGAATTAAAAGTCTTAATTTTACGGCTTACGGATTGAGAGATTATCATGATCGCTTTGCAGGAAGACAAGGTGATTTTGAGCTTTTATTCAGAATGATGAGTGCGGCTTATGATGCCGGCATATCATTTAGTACAGGTATTCCGATTACAAAAGAGAATATACAAGAGATTGATGAATTGGTAGATATATTAAACTGTGCAGGAAATGATAGAATCATGCTTTTTATTCCGCATGAGGAAGGCCGTGGGAAAACATTGAATAAAGCTCGTTTGGAGCAGCAAGATCTTTTAAGACTTTCTCCTGAAACCTTTAGTATACTGAATAGAAGTATATACAAAACAGAAGCTGAATGGCTGAATAGTTCCGAGACGGTTCAGATGACAAATAGAGCAATCATTATTTCGCTAAGAGCGGATAACATTGACGACTATGAAAAGAGAGATGCATTGTCGGTGGTAGAAGAAATTGAAAGGCTGGATGAAGAGTATTACTCAGCGTTTCCGACTTTTGAAGAATTGGCAAAGAAGTATGGTAATTACGAAGGAAATGCGTTATATAGAATCAGAGATTTGTATCATCATTATCGGTTGTTATTTGCTGAAGAACATAAACTGAAGCTTTATGATGTCACTGACGAAAGATTGTCAGGAAGCAGAAGATATTAAGGGATAGGACACGGCGAATATGAAGAGTGATATTTATTATATTAATGGAACGGCATATGCCGGAAAATCAACAATGGTTAAGCTTCTTGCAGAGAAATATCATGGCATAGCTTGCGAGGAGAATTACCATGATAGTTTGGTAGATGAGAATCTTGATAAGAATGAGTTTCCGTGCTTATGTTATACCAGAGATTTAAAGGACTGGAGAGAGTTTATTCGTAGGACACCTGAAGAATATGAGGCATGGCTTGATGGCGTTTCTAAAGAGTGCGAAATCCTTGAATTAAGAATACTTGAGGGGTTAAAGGAAGAAGGGCGGAAAATATTCGTAGATACGAATATTTCCTTAGAGACTCTCAAGAGAATATCTGATAAGGATCATGTCTTAATAATGCTTTCTGATCAAATGGTTTCTGTTAACAGATTCTTTGATAGACCGGATAAAGAAAAGCAGTTTTTATATCAGCTTCTGATGCAGGAAGAAGATCCTGATGCGGCAATGGCCAATTTTAGAGAGATGCTTACGAGAGTTAATTCAAAAGAAAGATATGATAGGTTCTTGCATTCGGGATTTCAAGTTTTACTGCGTGATGATAACAGAACGCTTGAGGAGACGCTTGAAATTGTTGAAAGTATGTTGAAACTGAAATAATGGGTTGAAAGGTATATTCTGTAATAATACCCGAATAAGTGAGCACAGAATGTCGGGTGCAAAATCCACAGATTGATATACTGATAGTACAGTGAGCGAAGGGAGTGAGTAAGATGCAAGACTGGATAGAGGGATTTCAGGAATCCATAGATTATATAGAACAGAATCTGGCGGAAGAACTGGATATTGTGAATGTTGCAGAAAAAGCAGCTTTGTCACCATTCTATTATCAACGTATCTTCGGGGCCCTGTGTGGAATGACTGTTGGTGAATACATTCGTGCGCGCAGAATGACATTGGCGGCTCAGGAACTTAATAGGAAAGATGAGAAGGTAATTGATGTTGCTATCAAATATGGCTATGATTCGCCGGATAGCTTTACCAAGGCCTTTCAGAAGTTTCATGGAATTACACCGTCACAAGCTAAGGAATCCGGGGCGCCACTTAAGTCTTTTGCTCCACTGCATATCAAAATCACGATGGAGGGTGGAACTATGTTGGATTATCGTATTGTTGAAAAAGCGCCGTTTACTATTGTTGGTGTGAAAAGACCATTTAATTCGGATACAAGTTATCAGGAAATACCGAAGTTTTGGAACGAATGGATGGCGCAGGGCGAGAAGCGTCCTATAATGGGAACTTTTGGCGTTTGTCTTGATATGAATGGCAAGAGCTTTGATTATTGGATAGCGGATCTTTATATGCCGTGGAAAGACATTCCGGCAAATTGCGAAACAAGAGTTATACCGGGGAGTGCATGGGCACAGTTTCCGTGTACGCTTAAAACTCTTCAAGACACTAATACAAAGATTTGGTCGGAATGGTTGCCGTCACTTCAAGGATATTCTCTTGCAGGAGAATATGATATAGAAGTATATCTTCCGCCGGAAGAGGGCTCTGATGATATGAAGGTGTATATTTGGATTCCATTGAACAAAGATTAATAGAGTTGATGAATACCCGTGGTTTCTTTAATGGAATCTGCGGGTATTTTTTGAAGCTTTATTCCCGATATGTTATAATTGCTTAAAAGGATTAAGGACTACGTATAATGAGTAATATTAATAATCAATCAACACATAACGAAGATGAACGCGATGAGAAACTAGGTCGTACCATAGTGGGTATAAGCTGGTTTTTCTTCGCGTTTAAATTTATAGCCACAGTCTCACTTATAGCATTAGTTATACTGTATTTTATCGGGAAGCCGCTGTGGCTTGCACCGATTATCGGGTTTGGCGCTTTTACACTGTATAGATTGTTCTGGCGCGGTATATTGCGCCTTATCTTAAGATTAACAGACGAAAGCAGAAAATAGTTTAAAGGGGAAAATAGATGATTAAAGCAGTATTATTTGATCTTGACGGCACATTATTGCCGATGGATATGGACGAATTCACAAGCGGGTATTTTAAGTTTCTTGTAAAAAAGCTTATGCCTCATGGTTACGACAAGGACACGTTAATTCCTGCGATATGGCACGGCACCGCGGCAATGGTAAGAAATGACGGAAGCTGTACTAATGAAGAAGCATTCTGGAAGGATTTTGCAGAAGTTCTCGGGGATAAAGTCCATGCGGACAAGCATATTTTCGAAGAATTCTATGCGAATGAGTTTAATAACGCAAAGGACATCTGCGGATATAATCCTAAGGCGGCCGAAATCGTACGCGATATTAAGAAAAGGAATCTAAGAGTTATACTGGCAACGAATCCTCTATTCCCTAAGGTTGCAACGGAGAACCGTATAAGATGGGCGGGACTTACTCCCGATGAGTTCGAATTCTTCACGACATATGAGAACATAGAATATTGTAAACCGA
>JAGAAH010000036.1 GCA_017615375.1 Lachnospiraceae bacterium
ATAACTTCTTTTCTGTATTTGAAAATACCGATTTTAAGAAGTTCCATCGCACGCTCCAAATCTTCCTGTTTTAACACGTATGCGATACGAATCTCGTTAATACCCTTACCGTTGGTATAGAAACCGCTTCCCGGGGCAAATACGACTGTCTCGTGGTTATCATCAAACTCTTCAAGAAGCCATCTGTTGAAGTTGTCTGCACTGTCTACAGGAAGAGCAGCCATCATATAGAAAGCGCCCTGAGGTTTCTCACATATAACGCCCGGAATCTCCATAAGCTTCTTATAACAGGTATCGCGACGAAGCTTATATTCTTCACGAACTTCGCTGAAGTATTCGCTGTCACAGCTATACAGTGCGGCAGCAGCCAGCTGATCTATTGTAGCTACGGAAAGACGAGCCTGTGCAAGCTTAAGAGCATTTCCCATTAATTCTTTATTCTTCGATATAAGTGCACCTACACGTGCGCCGCATGCCGAGAATCTCTTGGATACGGAATCGATGATAACGACATTCTGCTCGATTTCCTTAAACTGTCCCATTGAAGCTAAAGGTTCTCCGCCATATACGAATTCACGATATACTTCGTCACCGATAACATAAAGGTCATGCGCTTTGGCAATGTCAGCGATTACCTGCATTTCTTCTTTGGTAAGAACTACACCGGTAGGATTACCCGGGTTGGTAACCATGATTGCGCGTGTGTTTTCGTTGATAAGTGGCTCAATCTTTTCTCTTACGGCATAACGATAACCTTCTTCCGGAGAAGTGGAAATACCTCTTATGCGACCGCCTGCCGTACGTATCATTGTATTATAGTTAGGATAAAACGGTTCAGGAATAATAACCTCGCTGCCTTCGTCCAAAATACAGGTAAAGAGCATTGTTAAAGCCTCACTTCCGCCTGTGGTTATTATTACGTCGTCACTTGTAATATCGACACCGATATTATTGTAGTAATCTACGATAACATTTATTGTCTTCGGAATACCCGGGGATGGTGCATACTCAAGTACCGGGTTCTCGAAATTTCTTATTGTTTCGTGGAATTTGACCGGGGTCTTGATATCCGGCTGTCCAAGATTAAGACAGTAAATCTTTTTGCCCATCTCACGTGCTCTTAATACGGAAGGGTAGAACTTACGCATAGGTGAGAGTGAACACTCTTGAATCTTTTTAGAGATCTTCATTCCTTTAATAGCCTCCTCATGTTTTGGGTGAAATAAGCATAAGCTTTTAATGCGAATAGCTATTTGCTTATCCGAATAATATAGTATTACAGTTTGGTTCGAATTTCAATCACATAATTTTAAAAAACAAGTTAATTTTTTGTCATACAAAATCCATATGATACGGGCGTTTTCTTTCATTGTGCTATTGCAGAAATTCTGCTAAAATATACATAGAGGTGTGAATTATGGAAGAAAATACCAATAAGGAAGAATCAAAGCGCTTAGGAATATTACATAAAGTTATATTGTCGATAATAGCAGTATTTTTGATATTTGCTATTGTCTTTGGCATATATACGCTTGATTATTATCGTGCCGATAATGATGCGATGTCGGTAGTCAGAGAAGGCGGCAATGGTTTTACCATTGAGAACGAGGACGATTATTATCTTTTTAAACCGAATAATTCAATTAATGCAGGTTTTGTTTTTTATCCGGGCGGAAAGGTTGCCTGTGAGGCGTATGCCCCTCTTCTTGCAAATCTTGCAGAAAATGGTGTAACATGCATCCTTCTTAAGATGCCTGCTAATCTCGCTGTGTTTAAAGTGAATGCAGCAAAGGGCATTCGCGACATGGTACCCGGTGTCGACAAATGGTACATAGGCGGTCATTCTCTCGGCGGTTCAATTGCCGGAAAGTATCTTAAGAAAAGCAAAGATGATTATAACGGAATAATCCTTCTTGCTTCATATCTTGCGGATGACTTGTCGGATACGGATATGAGAGCGCTTTTAATATACGGATCCAATGACACTGTATTGGACATGGAAAGATTTAACGATGGTTTGAAGTATCTTCCTAAGTCTTCGACCACGAAGATTATAGAAGGCGGTTGTCATTCTTATTTCGGCTCATATGGTATGCAGGAAGGTGACGGTGCACCTGCGATTACAAGAGAAGAGCAGTATAAGGAGACAGTAGATTTGATAATAGAGTTTATAACGGAGCACTAGTTTATAATGACCGACAGGAGAGGTGTTATGTCTAAGAAGAACAAGTTTATAGCTGTTTCGCTTTTTATAATATATATATTGGTGTTAACATGGATAATAATATTTAAGACGATGCCGTATCTTACTTATATGCCGGCACGAAGCCTTAATCTTATACCGTTTAAGGGAACTGCGGTTTATAACGGAAGATATGATTACAGAGAGCTTGTCGGAAATATTATTATATTTATACCGTTTGGCGTTTTTATTTCGATGGCGGTACGTAAGTTTAATCTGGTTGCGGCATTTGTATATGGCGCCGTATTAAGCTTTATATATGAGACGATTCAGTATATTCTGGTTTGCGGTGCAGCGGATATTACGGATGTTATAATGAATACCGCGGGTGCTTTGATTGGTGCAATTGTATATCTTATATTCAAAGCGATTTTTAAGAATAAGCATATAGAGGTAATCAATGCAATCGGTATAGTTATGCTTTTGATGCTGATAGCATTTTTTGTGATGCAGAGGTAATAAGATGTCGGAAAAGAATTTGGTGGAAACTTTGATTAAAAGCGAAGAAATGTATAAGGGAGCGTTACTTCATATATATAGAGATGATGTACAGCTTCCGAACGGAAACACTTCGATTAGAGAATATAATACACATTACGGCGCGGTATGCATTATTCCGTTAACGGATGACGGAGAGGTTATACTGGAGCGTCAGTTCAGATATCCGATTCATGAGGTAATAACGGAGATTCCGGCGGGAAAGCTTGATTCTCCTGATGAAGATCCGTTGTCTGCAGCTAAAAGAGAACTTAGAGAAGAAACAGGCTATACTGCCAATACATGGATAAGCCTCGGAATGTTTATGGGAGCTGCGGCTTATAGCGATGAGAAGATACATATGTATCTTGCCAAAGATCTTGTTAAAGGTGAACGTGAGCTTGATGAGGATGAATTCCTTGATGTATTTAAGATGCCGCTTACCGAAGCCGTCAGTGAAGTTATGAAAGGAAATATAGCCGACGGTAAGACCATTGCGGCGGTTCTTAAAGTTAACGAAATTATGAAAAACAGTTAGAATCGGGAGCTTTTATGATTAAAA
>JAGAAH010000037.1 GCA_017615375.1 Lachnospiraceae bacterium
ATAAGGAGTGAACCTCTCGGTCCACTCCTTAATTATAACGATATATTCTCAAATTGGAAATCTATTTTTCTTTCGCAACTTCCGTCACTGCCTTAGCAAGTCCCGCAATACCCTGAATCTCCGACGGAATAATAATCTTGGTAGCCTGACCTTCTGCTGCTCTTGCAAATGCTTCAAGACTCTTAAGTCGTAAAACTGCTTCGTCAGCCTCAGCACCCTTTAATGCCTTAAGACCGTCTGCATTAGCCTGCTGGATTCTCATGATAGCCTCAGCCTGACCTTCTGCTTCCTTAATTGTAGCTTCTCTCTTTGCTTCTGCTCTAAGAATTGCTGCCTGCTTCTCTGCTTCCGCATCAAGAATTGCAGATGCTTTCTTACCTTCTGCAACGAGAATCGTTGACTTCTTCTCACCTTCAGCTCTTGTTACGGCCTCACGTCTTTCACGCTCTGCCTTCATCTGCTTCTCCATTGCATCCTGAATAGCTGCAGGAGGAATAATGTTCTTAAGCTCTACTCTGTTAACCTTGATGCCCCAAGGGTCTGTTGCTACGTCAAGTGTTGCTCTCATCTTGGTGTTGATTGTCTCTCTTGATGTAAGTGTCTCATCAAGTTCAAGGTCACCGATGATATTACGTAATGTTGTAGCTGTTAAGTTCTCGATAGCCATTATCGGATTCTCTACGCCGTAGCAATAAAGCTTCGGATCTGTAATCTGATAGAATACGACGGTATCGATACGCATTGTAACGTTATCCTTGGTAATAACCGGCTGCGGATCGAAGTCAACTACCTGCTCCTTAATGGTAACTCTTCTTGCTACACGATCGATAATCGGAACCTTGAAGTGAAGACCTACACCCCATGTTGCCTGATAAGCACCGAGTCTCTCGATAACTACCGCATGTGCCTGAGGAACGATCTTAATACACGAAACAATAATAAGTAATAAAATGATTAAAAGAATAACCAAAACAACTGTACCAACATATCCACCCATAATAAATACTCCTTTTTATTTGTTCTCAACTATAAGCTTAACGCCCTGTATCTCTTTAATAACAACAACCTTGTCCTTCTCAATAATTGAGTTGTCAGCCGTTCTCGCCGTCCACTCCAATCCGTTAACAGACACGGCTCCTTTTGCCTTGATATTATCAATCTCTTCGATAACAAGTGCCGTCTGTCCGACGAGGCCATCCGCATTCGTCTTAATCCTGTCCTTATTCCAATACTTGACCGCTATCGGTCTTGTAACGAATAATAGAATTGCCGACACGATGAGAAATAGCGTAAACTGCAACCAGAACGGTGCTCCGCATAAAGCCGCAATAAGTGCTACCAGTGCGCCGCCCGCGAACCATATGGTTGTAAGACCTAGCGTGATAAGCTCTATTACCAGCAATACGATAAGTGCTATTAGCCAGCCTATTCCATAATAATCCATATCGCTCCTCCTTTTTAGATTAAAAACCCTATATGCATATAATAGCCGTATTCAAGCACTATTGCAATTAAGAGACTCTATTTTAATTATAAAAAATTTATAAAGTGAGCGCTTTTATAAAAGAAAAGCCCTGCGGGATTTCCCACAGGGCTTAATTTCTCATTTTTTATAAATCGTAGAAGAATACGTGGTCTCCTATTATAAGTCCGTCATGTCCGCTTCTAACATCCCAGAAGAATAATCTTCCGTCTACGATATCCACACCGGATAATGCTTCTCTTGCCGCGTCGTAGCATCTCTGCGGTACGACATTGCCTCTTTCCAAAACTCTGTCAAGCTTACCTGTCATAGCCGGTCCAAACTGACCTCTCTGGTAGATAACCTCATACAATGTGTTCGGGAAACGTGAGCTTCTGATTCTGTTACATACAACAGAACCTACAGCAAGAAGTCCTTCGTAACTCTGATCGCCCGCTTCGCAATAAATAATTGCTGCCATAAGAGTTACGTCATCAACCGTTGCGGCAATAGCGCCACGGTTCTTCTTTGATAAACCGGCTTTTTTTGCCTCTTCCAACTTCTTATTATACTCTTCTATGGTAAGCGCATTTCTAAAATCAAATGCAACTTCCACATAATCGGATGATACATATACCGTCTTTTCCTTATATATAACGGCAGTCCATCCCTCAACAGGTTCTGCATTCATATCTACCGGAAGCTTCGCATTAAGGTCCATATTACCAAGAACCTCTCCGTCCGGGGTCTGTCTTATTCTAAGTCCCTGTGTAAGGCTCTTTGCCGCGTAGAGATTAAGCTCTTTTGCGAATGCTTCTGCTTCTTCTCCAACCTTGCAGAATTCAGCCTTAACGTAACCGTTAACGTTACCTGATGTAATCTTATACCAATCACCTTCTACACCAAGTATTGTTGCCGCATCACCCTTAAACATCTTTCCGACTATCTCGGAATCGGTTGAAGCTTCAGCTCTTACGTTAAGGTTCTCCTCAACATTGATTATTGCTATCTCTGCAAACGGTGATACATAAACCTCTTCAGGTTCACTTGTCTCTTCGTTACTTTCTTCCTGCTCAGACATTGAAACCTGAGCATCTTCATTCTCTTCAAGCTCTGCGTCCTTAGCGGTATCCTTAAGGAATACATTGGTAATTCCCGCAAACCAGGACTTTGACTTAGTTTTATCTCCATTATCCGAAGAACCGCCGTTTAATGCAGTCGGAATTATAATGATAAGCGCAAGTACAAGTACTGCAACTATACCCATAATTCCTTTCTTACTTATCTTCATAATAGACTATTATCCTCCCAAAAGCGCCTAGCGCAAATATTACAGATTTGTTACAACATTGTACAATTCTATCACCATTTCTATGGTTTGTCAAATTTTCCCATTCAAAGTGGTGGATAACATCCAAAAATCGCCCCAATTCAACAATTGAAGTGGAGCGATTCTCTTAAAAATTCCATGTAATTATTATCCTATTTACGATTAAGTAAGGATTCTCTTAATTCTTCATATCCCGGCTTGCCAAGAAGTGCAAACATATTCTTCTTATAGCTTTCTACGCCCGGCTGGTTGAACGGATTAACATCAAGCATATATCCGCTTATACCGCACGCAAACTCAAAGAAATAGAAAAGCTGTCCGAGATTATACTCATTTAACTCGTCGACATCGATTCTCATATTCGGAACGCCACCTTCAACGTGTGCAAATATCGTTCCGTTCATGGCACTGTCATTTACAAAATGCATATCACGTCCGCCAAGGTAATTAAGTCCGTCAAGATCTTCAGCTTCTTTCTCTATAATAACGGAACGTCTTGATTTCTTAACGTTAATGACAGTCTCCATAAGGATTCTCTGTCCGTCCTGAATATACTGACCCATTGAATGAAGGTCTGTCGTAAGGTCTACGGATGCAGGATATATACCCTTACCATCCTTTCCTTCGCTCTCTCCGTATAACTGCTTCCACCACTCGCTTACATAATGTAATGCAGGCTCATAATTAGCCAGAATCTCTATTTTCTTGCCCTTTGAAGCGATTATATTTCTTGTAACGGCATACTGCAATGCATCATTCTCTTCAAATGACTTATTGATGGCTTCTTCACGAGCTGCTGCCGCACCTTCCATAAGCTTATCGATATCCGCACCGCTTACGGCGATAGGAAGTAATCCTACTGCAGTAAGAACGGAATATCTTCCTCCTACATCATCCGGTACTACGAATGTCTCGTATCCTTCACTGTCGGAAAGTGTCTTTAATGCTCCTTTTGCCTTATCTGTGGTTGCATATATTCTCTTAGCTGCTTCTTCTTTGCCATACTTGTCTATAAGAAGCTTCTTTAATACTCTGAATGCAATTGCCGGCTCTGTCGTTGTTCCCGACTTGGAAATTACATTAATGGAGAAATCTCTATCACCTATTACATCAATTAAATCTGCAAGATATGTCTCGCTTATGGAATTGCCCGCATAGTAGATTTCAGGTGTTTTTCTAACAGACTTGTCTACACTGTTATAGAAGCTATGACGAAGCGCTTCTATCGCTGCTCTCGCGCCAAGATATGAACCGCCTATACCTATAACTATAAGAACGTCGGAATCTTTCTTAATCTTCTCTGCTGCTGCCTTAATACGATTAAACTCTTCCTTATCATAATCAACCGGAAGGTCAACCCATCCTACATAATCATTACCCTTACCCGTCTTATGGATAAGCATATCTCTTATCTTAAGAACTTCTTCCTTCTTTGCCGCAATCTCCGCGTCATTAACATACTCTTTTGCGTTATCCGCTACAAATCGAATATTCATACTATCACTTCTTTCTATATTATTTTGTAAGCCCTTCCAACATATTAATGATAGTCTCTACCGCTGATGTCGCTTCGCTTTGCTCCATTTTCTTAATATACGTATCTTTATTCTCGTATAAATCCTTAATCTCGCGAAGAAGTATCTCTCCGGTCAAAGTCTCCTGTGTAAGCATCTTGGAAAAACCTTGCGCTGAAAACGACTTCGCATTTAATACCTGATCTCCTCTGCTTGCCGATGCCGGTAACGGTATTAATATATTGGGCTTATGTAAAGCCAGTATCTCACATATCGTATTGGCACCCGCTCTTGAAACTATAAGGTCACTAAGCGCAAACAAATCTTTTAACTCCTCGTTTGCATATTCCTGTTGCTTATATCCCGCGGTTCCCTCAAGGCTTTCATCAAGATTGCCCTTACCGCAAAGATGCATTACCTGG
>JAGAAH010000038.1 GCA_017615375.1 Lachnospiraceae bacterium
GATAAGGATGTGCTTTTCTCTTCATTCCAGCGTCTTGACCAGATTAAGAACCGTAACGTTGAAGGCACGGGCTTAGGTCTTGCAATTACGCATAATCTTGTAGAACTTATGGGCGGAACAATATCTGTTGAAAGTACTTACGGTGTCGGTTCTACCTTTACATGCACGATTCCTCAGGAAATCGTCAACGAATCCCCGATGGGCACATTGTCTATCGGTCTTTCTGCCGTTGACATAAAGAACCGTCCTAGGAATACACTCCGTGCTCCTTCAGCCAATATCCTTGTCGTTGACGACGTAGAGATGAATCTTAAAGTATTCAAGTCACTTCTTAAAGATACCAATATCAGTATAGATACAGCTACATCCGGTATTGAATGTCTTAACCTGACCAGACAGTTTAAGTACAACATCATATTCCTCGATCACATGATGCCTGAAATGGATGGTGTCGAGACTTATAACAGATTGAAAGCAGATGAGTCATCTCTTAACAAGACGACTCCTGTTATCATGCTTACTGCCAACGCAATATCCGGTGCCAAGGAAGAATACTTAATGGACGGCTTTACGGACTACCTCTCCAAGCCTATTAAAATGTCTTCCCTGGAAGAGCTTTTATACAAATATCTTCCAAACGATTTAATAGAGCAGTGATTATATTGTAAGCTTTCTTAAGGCCTCTCTGGCTGCTTTAATCTCAGATGCATCTATCTCGCCGGTATCGTTATATCTGGCTTTAATATAGATATTTCTCAATGCTACGGCAGAATCATAATTCATTAATCCGGTAAGAAGATTCAATATCTCTTCCGACGTCATATTATCGGTTATGACGATGCCTCTCGCTTTCATAATCGAGATGAATCGGCGATATACCGATCTTACTCTTTCGCGATTGGTCAACAATCGTCTTATTTTAATTACTTCATGCTCATCAAACTTAGCTCTTACGAATTCGTCCCGATTATCTTTACGCTTACGCGACGTTAACACTTTTGCGCCAACTATGGCAACTATTAAGAAAAGAATAATCGATACTATGAAATATCCTTTATCCGCCTGCAAATCGGCTCTTATCTTCTCTTGCGTAAGTGGCACTACGTCAATTCCGGACCACTCACTTGCAAAATACTCTATCATATTTCCGCGAAGAAGCGGATTGCCTGATGATGTCTCTACTATCTCGCCCATCTTATGTCCGAATCTCGTCCATCCGTCACTTAGATATCCAAGCGGCATCAAAACAATAAGTACAAGCACTCTTAATCCTTTTATCACTATACCGGATATCTTCTCATATCCTATGGCAAGAGCTGATACAGCCAAAATAGAAAGAGCCAATACTCCGAAATTCTTAACGCTGTCCAAAGATGGCTTCTCTTTAACTCTTAAGTTACGCGCAACTATTACTCCCGTTAAGAAAAAGACAACGAAATATTTACCTCCCGCGATACAGTCGTCAAAGCTTCTCTTAAAAAGAAGTGTCGCCGACTGATTAACCTGCCAGTTCATTGCCGTATACATTACGAGGAAAAGAAGCCCTGCTATAATCAAAACCGTAAAGAATTCCACATATGAATAGTATTCCGTTTCCTTATGTATCTTAACTATAAGTACAATCATATATATAGCACCCGGCACTAATAAAAGCACATTAGCTACTGTAATAGGAGATGCCATAAATGCAAGAAATACCGGGAATAAACCGATAAACCGTAAATTCACCGAATAATGATCGTATAGGATTTTTGACATTACCGGGCCGAGAGACATAATAAGTGCTGCCGCCACCAAATTAATCGAATTTGGAAACGCTATGGCATTTGTTCTTATTATCATGCAGTAAAAGAGCATTATTGAAAGATCTTTTAAATAATAGATAATCATTACGACTCCCCCTTTCCGCGGATTTGCCATTATATCTGTTTTAAAGCTTCCTTTGCCATGCGAACCTGCTCGTTGCTTACGTTAGCATAATCGTTATATCGTGCTACTATGTACACATCTCTTAATGCAACCGCGCCTTTTTCATCGCATACGCCTCTTATCGCATTAAGAACTTCTTCCGAAGTCATCTTGTCGGTTATCTTAATACCTCTTTTTCTTGTTGACTCAAGAAACTCCCTATAGACTCTACGGACTTTCTCTCTATTGCTCCAGTCCTTATAATCAATCTTTTTCTTCTCCGCCTTAATGCGTGTTGCCTTCTCAGGACGAACAAACTGAATTCCGTTCAATCTCTTCATTCTTAATTTCTTAATTGAAAACTCGATACGTTCTCTCTTAAAGATAAGAATAGCCGCCAATATAATCGCTACAAAAACCAATATAACAATTACTTCGGGTTTTACAAAATTAAGTACGGTTAATCCAAATTTAGGCTTAACATGATGCGGAAACTGCTTTCTGTATTCTTCCGCCAAATGCGGTAACCGGTCATCATACTTTACAATAGATGTAACAGGCTTTATAAATGGTTTCTTATGGGTTCTCGCCCATTCTGCACCGGCTTTCCTTATCGCCTCGCTATTTTCTATCATGTCTTGCCTGAAAATGCTGTATGTTCTTGCGTTAGCCTCCGCTCTTTTACGCGCAAACCATTCTTTTATCGAATTTGCCGTTGGCGAAAGTATAACTCTCCAATACTTGCTTACAAGGTGGCAAATCAATACGCCCGGAAGAATTACCATGGCATATTCTGCCAACTGTATGAGATTATAACCTCTTCCATAATCTCCGCCGTATCGGCTCTGACGAACACATAATCCCATAGTCACGACGAATATCAACAAATATACTCCCATAGACCTTGCATCTATGAAATTCGCTCCGTGCTTATAATGAGCAGTTGTATCCGTTAATGATTTGGCTGCCAGATAATTACCCATTACGCCTACAAATAAAGCAACCGCGCTGATAAGCGTCAAGAGTCTGAATTCCGTCGTAATTGTATCATCATCCGGCAATATCGGGTAAGAATTAATTACATACATCGTGTATATAAAAGCAGGAATCGTAACAAGTACACTGGTCACACTCGTAAATGATGATGCCAATCCCAGGATTGGGAATATAATACCGATTCGTCTTAATTCCCTTTTATTATTCTCTACGAAGTAGAAATTCACGCCTTGTCCCAACGCCATCGCAATCATTGCTATATAAGGCGCCGATGTAATCTTAAGTACTTCCGGAAGCATAACCACGAATGAAAAGTATAAGGAAAGCTCCGCAAGTAGTTTCATAAATGCTATACTATACATCTGCTTCCTCCTTTCCAACAAGTACACAAAGCTCTGCACCCGTCGAACGTGAAAGCAATTTCAATGTAGCCTTCGCTTTATCGTCGGTAGGGACGGTTACAACAAGGTAATGCTCATTAATTCCGCGTGCTTTAAGTGCGGTTCTTACAAGAGTATCAAATGAATACCAGCAACCTGTCGATGCTCCGGCAAGACCGTACATCAAGGTTTTATAATGTTGCTTTCCGACACCCGACGGAATATAAGATATGCTTCCCTCAGGACCAAATATCATTCCGTTGGTTCTGAATGCGTACGGGATTTTCTTCTCTTCAAGCATCTCTACCGCCATTCTGACAAGTTCAAAGCAACGCTCTACCTCTGCTTCATTACCGCCTTCCAGATTAAGAAGAATCATTGCTAAAGGCTCCGATGTATAATCGTACTTATTAACCATAAGCTTACCCTGGATTGCCGTTCTCTTCCAGGATATATCTCTTAATGGTTCTCTTCCGGTGTATTCATTAAATCCAACCGTCAATATCGGATCTTCCATTATAAAACGTCTTACAGATATATCTCCGATAAAACCGCCGACAATCTCGCTTATGTCCCGATTATTAGGCTTAGACGGAAGAATCGCTACATGCTTCGGGATATGTCCATCAACCCTAAGATGCTTAAGTCCGAAAAAATCCCCCATAAATATCGAATAATCACCGTAACGATATACACCGCGCTTACCGACTTTAAACTTCTCAACTCTTGAAACCTTTCTTAAAGGCCCCAATGCATAGTTTCTTTTGACAAATCGCTTATCACCGACCGACATAAGATGCGAACTTACGTAATAATCGCTGCCGACAAGCTCTGCCTTCTCCGGAAGATTCTCGGATACTGTTACAAAAGAAACCGGAAGTCTCGATGTATTGGCAATTGAAGACGTAAGCTTAATATCTTCATCTTTCTCTGCCATATTTGCTTCAGGTTCCGTCATATACCTAAGCTGGCACATCTTGATACTTGCCCAATTTCTTTCAATATAAATGATTAATATCACAATTAAAACTAAAAACACCCAAGTCATTATACTTTCCCCTCCGCATACGTTTTTAGTTATGTATACTATTACAATATCTTATAACGATTCTTTTGTTATTA
>JAGAAH010000039.1 GCA_017615375.1 Lachnospiraceae bacterium
CCATGTTCCACTTGAAGTGGAATCCGAGCCCGCCCGTATCCGGCGGATAAGTAACAAGCGGCCACGCCGTACTTTCTTCCGCAATCATCATAATACTTGAATCATACTTACCCATATTAAGATTAAGATTCTGCAAGAAGCGCACTGCCTCGAGATCTTCTTCCGTGCCCTTTTCGTTATAAACTTTGTCCTTCTTATTCTCCACTCCGAAGTTAAGATAGAGCATGCTTGTAACTCCATCCATTCTTATACCGTCTGCGTGGTATACTTTGGCCCAGAACATCGCATTGGAAAGTAAGAAACTTCTGACCTGACCTTTTCCGAAATCAAACTTACAGGTTCCCCACTGCGGATGCTCACCTTTCTCGTAAAGCTTGGTTCCGTCGAATCTATATAATCCGTGCTCGTCTTTGCAGAAGTGTCCTGCCGGCCAGTCAAGAATTACTCCTATTCCGTTATCGTGGAATTTATCTACAAGATACATGAAATCCTTCGGCTCTCCGTATCTTGAAGTTGGCGCATAATATCCCGTTGCCTGATATCCCCATGAACCTCCGAAAGGATGCTCCATAACAGGTAAAAGCTCTACATGCGTATATCCCATCTCCATTACGTAATTCACGAGTTTCTCGGCCAATTCTCTATATGTAAACTCCGAGCCATCCTCATGAGTAGCCCATGAACCCAAGTGTACTTCATAGATATTAAGAGGCAGCTTCATATGGTCATGCTTACGCCTATCTTTAATCCATTTTTCATCATGCCACGTATAACCTTCTATGTCATAACATACGGACGCCGTCTTAGGCGGTACTTCAGCATAGAATGCGTATGGGTCCGCTTTATATACCTTATTGCCCGACTTATCCGTTATAAGATACTTATATAAGTCACCCTCTTTAACGTCCGGCACAAAGCCTCCGAAGAACTCTCCGCTCTCGTCATGCTGCAATATATTGGCATTTTCATTCCAATCATTAAAGGTTCCTACAACGCTAACCTGTGCCGCATTTGGTGCCCAAGTAGCAAAAAAGTACCCATCCCTGCCGTCCATCTTAGCAGGATGCGTACCTAACCTTTTGTAGCTCTCGCTCCAAGTTCCCTCTTTAAATAAATAAACCTCTTCCTGTCCCGGAAATAAAGCCATCGTCCAATGCCTCCCATAATACGCGCAATTATTAGTTAATTATAACGCATAAATTCTTAAAATGGCTGTTTTCGGGCGGCTTATACACATAATTTTCGAATTTAAGGTAAAAAAAAGTATCTTAAGATTACTTAAGATACTTTGAAGCGGAGAAGGAGGGATTTGAACCCTCGCGCCGCTATTAACGACCTGCACCCTTTCCAGGGGTGTCCCTTCGGCCAGCTTGGGTACTTCTCCAAATTTAAGTAGATCGTGCTCTGCACGAGCTGCTTAACCAGCATTCGCCCCATCGTGCGAAGCACGATTTAAATGGCGAATCTTCAACTACCTTGCCCTACATAAATAAGACTTATTAAATTGAAAAGCGGAGAGGGCGGGATTCGAACCCGCGGTCCCTTGCGGGATCACTGGTTTTCAAGACCAGCTCCTTAAACCTCTCGGACACCTCTCCGTAACGTCACGCTTGACGCAACATTTATTCTATCATTTGCTGTTAATCGTGTCAACTAAAAAATCTTCTAATTGTATGTTTTTTTAATACAATTTCCGGCACTAATCTCTCTCTCAATTACCCTCAATACATCGATATTTTTACTTTTTGATTATCCGATGCCCATTTCTATTAATCCAACTCTGTTTTTGCATCGGAATCAATCTTTTCCTTTTTCTCGATGCTCCAAGAACAAAAACAAACCTAATTTAGGCATCGAAATCAACATTTTCTACATTATCGATGCTATTTTGCCTAATTGTTATTAATTGCTTTCGTACTCGGTAAGCAAAGCCTTGGCGACTTCGAGATCTTCCGGCGTCGTAACCTTGATATTCTTGTAATCGCCTTCTACTACCTTGGCTTTAACGCCGAGATAATTATATACGAATGTAACATCATCGGTTGCCGGCCCTTTAACCGCGCTTTTCTCGGCCAAGTTATATGCTTCCTTGATAAGCGCCGTATCAAAAGCCTGCGGAGTCTGCGCTATACATAGCCTGTCACGTCTAAGTGATGCGGATACCATCCCGTCTTCCGTTGAATAGATTGTCTCTTTTGCCGGAACCGCAACCAAAACTGCGCGATTCTTTTGCACTTCTTCGATTACCTTATTAATAAGATAAGGACTTATTAACGGTCTTGCGCCATCATGGATAAGCACATGTCCGGCATCAAGTGCAAGTAAAAGTCCATGTTCAACAGACTTCGTTCTTGTAAGTCCACCCGGAGTTACCGCCTTAACCTTACGAAATCCGTACGCAGTAACTATATCGCTTTTAACATATTCAATATCTTCTTCAGGAACAACAAGCACGGTTTCATCTGCTTCGCTTTCTTCGAAAGCTTTAATCGAGTAGTATAAAAGCGGCTTACCGTTTAATTCCATAAACTGCTTCTTCGTGTCGGAATTCATTCTCTTTCCGCTGCCTGCCGCAACGATTATTGCCGTAACCTTATTACCCATATATTCTCCTATCGCTCTCCAAGCTTAAGATTCGGGACCGCATTAAGCGACCAATCCGCAAAATTACCTGCAAGATATTCGTAATATGCGGCAGCTCCTATCATTGCCGCATTATCCGTACAAAGAATCGGTGACGGATGATAAAATGTAAAGCCGTTTTCTCCACACGCCTTGCGGAATGCTTCACGTAAAGTTCCGTTACTTGCTACGCCACCTGCAATCGCAAACTTCTTAACTCCTTCGGTCTTGGCAGCTCTCATTCCGTGTTCAACAAGCACATCGCTTACCGCCTGCTGGAAAGAAGCCGCTATATCCGCCTCGCTGTATTCTTCATCCTTCATCTTACATCCGTTAATATAGTTTAATACCGCCGATTTAAGACCGCTGAACGAAAAATCATACGGGCCGTCTGCAACAACTGCACGTGGGAATTTAATCGCCGTAGGATTACCCTCATGCGCTTTTTTCTCAATCTTCGGACCACCCGGGTATCCTAAGCCTATTGCGCGGGCTACCTTGTCAAAAGCTTCTCCCGCCGCATCGTCTCTGGTCTTGCCCAGTATCTCATACTTTCCGTAATCCGTAACATTTACAAGATGCGTATGTCCGCCGGATATTACAAGACACATAAACGGCGGCTCCAAGTCCTTATTCTCTATATAATTAGCGCTTATATGGCCCTCGATATGGTGAACCGCAATAAGAGGTTTCTTTGCTGCATATGCAACAGCCTTAGCCGCAGATACGCCTACAAGTAAAGCTCCTACAAGACCCGGGCCGTATGTTACCGCAACCGCATCCATATCATCTAACTTCATATCTGCTGTCGTAAGTGCTTCTTCTATTACCTGATTGACGCGTTCTATATGCTTTCGCGACGCAATCTCAGGCACAACACCGCCATATAATGTATGCAAATCTATCTGCGATGAAATAATATTGCTTAAGACTTCACGGCCGTTTTTCACAACTGCCGCAGCGGTCTCGTCGCACGATGATTCAATCGCAAGAATATATACATCCTTATCCATTACTAATCTTCCTTTGTCTTTTCGGTTATGTAATATACCAGGATTCGCCAATTACCGTTTTCGTCTTTTCTTAAGACATACATCTGATTCATCGGCGTTGCTCCGTTTCTGTCACGAAGAAGGTAGGAACATGTTACAAAAGCACATTCACCTTTGTTCTCGTCATTTTTATACGTAACCTCGTCACTGCTGCATAAAACGGCAGATACGATTATGCACTCCGCAGCGCGATAACTTTTAACATCCTGTCTTATATTCTCGTAATACTGCAAAGCAGGATTATTATCCTGTAACTCTTTATCGAGAAGCTTAAACTGCTGGTCGGCAAGCTTTTTTAACTGATCGTCCGACGGCTGTTCATTATATAAGCACATCTGAATCTCGTTAAAATACTTAACCACTTCACGAGGGGTCTTCGGATAATCATAATCAAGATCGCGGTCCAAGCACTTCTCTATCGCAGTTCTTTTATCATCCTGATTCTGTGCACCGTTTCTATCCCTATGCGTAAGATAATAATAATAACACAGGATAAGTCCCGCACAAATAATCGTAATTATCGCAATCTTTACAATTCTCTTAACACTCATAACCTGCCTCCTATATCTTAATCTTCTTCAAAATTAAGCGTAACGCTCTCGCCGTCTCTTGATAAAACCGAGTTTTCGAATATCTTCTTAACCTTAGGCATATAGCTTTCCGCATGTACAAGCGAAGGACTGTAATGCGTAAACCAAAGCTCCTTAACATTCGCATCCGCAGCTATCTTCGCAGATTCATAAAACGTCATATGCTTATATCCTTCGGCCTTCTCCTGCATCTCCGGGTCACAGTACATTCCCTCTAAGATTGCAAGGTCCGAATCCTTAGCCATCTTGGTAATTAATTTCGTAGGTCTTGTATCCGTGCAGTAAGTTACTTTAATACCTTTTCTCGGGGCTCCCAGTACCATGTCGGGCGTATATTCCTTACCATCTTCCGTAACACTTTCGCCCTTCTGTAATACCTTCCAGTATTTAAGAGGAATTTCCAGCTCCCTTGCACGCTCCGGGTCAAATTTACCGCCTCTGTCTATCGATAATGTGTATCCATAGCAATCGGTTCTGTGCACGCACTTAAATGCATTAATCCTGTAACCATATAGATTAAGCTCTTCGACCTCTTCGCTAAGCTCTATATATTTAATATTGAAAGGTAATTCCGGCGCTATAATCCTTAAGGATTCTACAACTTCGCGAAGGCGTCTCGGTCCTACCATTGTAAGTTCTTCGGTTCTTCCCGCATTGCCCATTGTAAGCAACAATCCCGGCAATCCGCTTATGTGATCCGCATGATAATGCGTAAACAATATCACATCAATAGGCTTTGGCGATATGCTCTGCTTCTTTAACGCAACCTGCGTACCTTCACCGCAATCGATAAGAATCTGGCTGCCGTTATATCGAAAGATACACGAAGTAAGTTTTCTGTTGGGAAGCGGCATCATACCCGCCGTACCAAGTAAACAAATATCTAACATATATTACCTCTTAATCAAAGTACATTTCCATGATATAAGCATTCTCGCGAGGCTGCTCGTAAAAATCCCTACGTATTCCGAGCTTTTTAAATCCAAGCTCCTCATATAAATGTATCGCAGGATCATTCGATTCCCTGACTTCTAACAATACACGCTTAATTCCCGCCTTATTTGCTTTGGATAAAAGCGCACTCACCATATCACGTCCGATTCCGCGATTACGCATATCAGGGTGCACGGCAACATTGGTTATCTCAGCCTCATCAAGCACTCCGTAATATCCGCAATATCCGAGAATCTCATCGTTTTTCTCATAGACTATAAAGACATTGCCTTGCATTGATAATGCGGCCTCAAATCCGTCTCGACTCCACGGCATGGTGAAACACATCTTTTCAATCTCCGATACAACGGCAAGGTCTTCCGTATTCATCTCTCGAATCATATATTCTGACCCATTCTTTCATTACGCTCACGTTCTGCCTGCGATAATCTTAAGTATTCCGGTCTCATCATGGCTGCATCAACCGTCTTACCTTCTTTAATCATATCTGCCGCAAGTACGCATACCGATGCGGCACTTTGCCGTGCAAGATTGGCAGGTGCGTAGTGATACGGCACTTTTATACTATCCTTAATTATATCCTTATATACCGGCACTCCGTCGCCAAGGAAAGTAACTTCCTTACCGATTTCATTAAGCTTCCCGATTATCTCTGTTACAGGAATCGCATCCGTATCAAATAACGTCTTAAGTTCGTCACCTTCATACTCGAATATTCCCGTATATACCTGCTCGCGCTTCGCGTCCATAATAGGGCAGATAACTCCCTTTACGTTGTAAAGATTATAACAAAGCGCCTTAACCGTCGGAACCGACACAAGCTCCTTTCCTGTCGCAAGACCGAGTCCCTTTGCGGTTGCCGCACCGATTCGAAGTCCCGTAAAAGAACCCGGGCCTTCGGAAATCGCTATATAATCAATTTCATTTATATCAATACCGATTCTATCCATGACTTCCGCAATCATAGGAAGCAGAGTCTCTGAATGAGTCTTCTTAAAATTCGTTGTATATTCGGCTATTATCACATCATCGCTTAATACCGCAATCGATGCTGTTAATCCCGAACTTTCAATTCCGAGTATCTTCATAGTACTTACGCCTCCGTAACGGTAATCTTACGATAATCAAAGCCTTTTTCAAGGTCTTTTTCGATAAGAATCTCCGTATGCTTCTTCGGAATAATCTCTTCGATAAGATTAGCCCACTCTATAAGCGACACACCGTCGCCGTATACGTATTCATCAAATCCTATCTCGTCCATCTCTTCGACATCCCCGATTCTGTAGACGTCAAAATGATATAACGGCAAGCGGCCTTCATCATACACCTGGATTATGGTAAAAGTCGGAGAGTTAATCGGTTCTTCTATATCAAGACCTGCTCCGAATCCCTTGGTAAATACCGTCTTTCCGACACCAAGGTC
>JAGAAH010000040.1 GCA_017615375.1 Lachnospiraceae bacterium
AATTTTCCATACTTTTTTGTCTTTTATTATATACAAATTATTAATATTGCGGACACTTTTATTCAAAAACTTTTACATACAAAAAACGGACCTTACAAAGGTCCGTTTTAATTAACAATTGTTTATAATACCCTCAATCTGTATCCGGAATTCGAATAATCAGCTTCCGTTATCTTGATACATCTTATAAGATCTCCTGAAGCATTATATACCAAAAGATATACGTTAACTCCGTCGAAACGTGGTGTATACATAACCTGGTATACATAATCTGCCTTCGGGACATGCTCTATTATCTTATCTTCCGCAAGAGTAATATCGCCGTTAAGTCCGGTATATGTAACCGTTAAAAATACTTCTGAAGTACTGTTCTTCTCTTTTGCTTCCTTGCAAAGGCTAAGCGCAATCTTCTCGGTATCAAGTATCATTACATCTTCACCGTTCTCATATGCATCCATATCATCATCGGTAAAAGTGTACTTGGATGTTTTCTTGGAATAAGGTAACTTACTGTCTACATGGTGCTCATCCCATATTCCGTCACCGTAGGTAGCTCTTACAACATATTTGCCGTAATACTTAACCGTAATAATCTTGGTTACCGCCAATATCGAGTCCTTATTATTGGTAATCGTATCGGTAATCAACTGTAATTTCATTCCCTGCTGTGTATCGTTATTTCTAATGTTCGGATACACCATATAAGTGATTGTTGTATTGGCAGGTATATAAAATTTAACATATAACTTTCCGTTATATTTGTTCTCGACCGTATCAATTAATGTAGGGTCATTATTGGTATAATCAGCTTTCGCCAATTCAGGATGCGCCATCGTAATGAACACAACACTAAGTACGCAAAGTATAGCCAGCGCCTTTTTTGTTAATGAATTCAATGTGTATCTCCTCCTCAACGTTCTTTTATACTACATAATACTACACATATAGACATTGTAATACATTTGTAACAAAATTGCAAGTTTAATAATCCTCTTGACCTTTTGATGCCTAATTTGCTACACTACTAACCGACACAACAATCATTAAAGAAAGGGGTCGGACGATGAACAAAATCCGCAGAATACTTGCAATTATAGGCATTTGCCTTCTTGCTGCATTATATATCGTAACCATATTCGCTGCATTGACTGCATCCGAAAACTCAATGGGATTATTTATGGCATCAATTGCCGCAACTATCATAATCCCGGTAATTATATGGCTATTTACACTGTTTTACAAGCTTTCTCACAAAAAAGATAACGAATAATCACGCTTTCATCACGAAGAACGTATAAGACGCCTTACAAATAAGGCGTTTTTCTTCGTCCCAAACTTCTACTTCCAGAACCTGTATGGTCTTACCGGCTTTAATTCGCTTTGCAACTGCGGTAAGAGTCTTGGTCCTTTCAAGCAATGCCGGTGCAAGGAAAGACATCTGCGCATCCAGCGTTGTAACTTTAACTCCGCCTGCAACCGCAGCAGTTCCCGCAGTTATATCCGCAAGTGAAAATAATACTCCACCGTGCACCGAGCCTAACGGATTAACCTGCCAAGGCTTTATGGTTAATACCGCAGTTGCTTCGCCCGCACTAAGTGACGTAAACTTCATTCCCATCGTCTCTGAATAATCATCTACGCAATGCGGATTATTCACGAGATTTTCTATATCAAATTCTTCAACTTTCATTAATTAAACTTCCCTATCCTATCTTCTTGGAACATGCAAGCGCAAGCGATCCCGGTCCTATATGACAGGATACACTTAATGAAAGAGGCTGAACCACTATCTCATTATTAGGGAAAGCTTCTTTCACTTCCGCAAGGAATTCTTCCGCAATATCCAAATCCTTCGTATATGCAATCTCAAGATTCATATTCTTGCCATCAGGTGAATTGAATCTTTCCGCAAAGTCCTTCTTCATCTGCTCTATCATCATTGATTTGGCAGTTTTCAATGTTCTTGCGGTTCCGAAAAGGTCGAGCTTTTCACCATTGATTGAAAGAACCGGCTTAATCTTAAGAAGTGTGGCAATTGAAGCCGCAGCCGGAGTTACTCTTCCGCCCTTCTTAAGATAATACATTGTATCAACCATTATATAAATGCTGCTTTCTGCTTTAACTTTCTCGAGATAATCCTTGATCTCTTCTGCAGTCATTCCCTTATTGCGAAGCTCAATTGCATCAAGAACGGACTGTCTTTGTGTAACCGATATTCTATGATTATCAACTACTTGTACTCTGTTGCCGTAATCTTCCGCAAGCAAAGTCGCAGCAGCCGTGCTTCCGCTAAGTCCGCTGGACATCGGTATATATACCAGCTCATCATATTCTTCAAGAATCTCGTCAAACATATCCATTGTATTGCCCATTGCAGGCATTGAAGTGGATATTTCCTCATCTTCCGCAAGAAGACCGTAAAACTGCTCCTGTGTAAGATTGATTCCTTCAAAATAGCTTGTGCCCTTAATTATAAAAGGCATCGGAATAACATATACTCCAAGCTTGCTTGCCTCTTCCTGAGTTATTCCGCTGTTACTGTCAGTCATTATTGCGACTGTAGACATAATTCATCCTCCCTATCGGAGCTTTTACTCCAATTCAAACGCGCCGGTATATAACCTGTAATAATTACCGTGCTGTGCCAATAATTCGTTATGAGTTCCACGCTCGGTAATAACGCCATTCTCAAGATAAAGAATAGCTTTACTGTTTCTGACGGTGGAAAGTCTATGTGCGATAACAAATACCGTTCTGCCTTCCATAAGCTTATCCATACCATCCTGTACAATTGCTTCCGTACGCGTATCAATTGACGAAGTTGCTTCATCAAGAATAAGAACAGGCGGATCTGCAACCGCTGCCCTTGCAATAGAAAGAAGCTGACGCTGTCCCTGTGAAAGCATGCCTCCGTCACCCGTTATTACGGTATCATATCCATCCTTAAGATGTCTTATGAAATAATCTGCGTTAGCAAGCTTTGCTGCCTTAACAACATCCTCATCGGTTGCGTCTAAGCGACCGTATCTTATGTTCTCTCTAATTGTTCCCGTGAATAAATGAGTATCCTGCAATACGATACCAAGTGAACGTCTAAGGTCGTCCTTCTTGATATCCTTTACATTGATACCATCATATACAATCTCACCCTCGTTAACATCATAGAAACGATTGATAAGGTTTGTAATTGTAGTCTTGCCTGCACCGGTATGTCCGACAAACGCAATCTTCTGTCCCGGCTTAGCATATAACGAAACATCCTTTAATACAATTTTATCTTCATTGTATCCGAATGTAACATCCTTAAATTCAACAAATCCCTTGAGCGGAACAAGTTCTGTCTCACCATCGACAATTCTCTTCCATGCCCAGTGATCCGTACGCTCTGCGCACTCTGTTAATGTACCGTCTTCATTTACGCGTACACGTGCGATTGTAACGCGTCCCTCGTCAACCTCAGGCTTCTCGTCAATAAGCGTAAAGATTCTGTCTGCTCCGGCAAGCGCCATGACAACAGAAGCAACTTCCTGAGATACCTGTGTTATCGGGTTGGTAAAGTTCTTTACATACTGTAAAAACGCAATCAATGTACCGAGTGTAAGCGGTAATCTTCCCGTAATTATAAGCGCCGAACCCGAAACTGCCACAAAGAAATAAAGGAAATTGGACATCTGCGCCATTACAGGCATCATAATATTGGCAAATATACTTGCTCTCTTTGCATTGTTGCAAAGGTCCTCATTGAGTCTGTTAAACTCTTCGATAGCTTTATCTTCGTGATTAAATACCTTAACAACTTTCTGTCCGTTAAGCATTTCCTCGATAAATCCGTTGGTCTTACCGATGGATTTCTGCTGAGCTACGTAGAAAGTAGAGCTTTTACCCGCAAGGAACTTACCTACAAATACGATTAATATAAGGCATAAAACGACAAAGATGGTAAGCTGCCAGCTCATGTTAATCATTCCATAGAATACTGCAATAATTGTAACTATGGATGAGAACAGGTTCGGTATACCCTTGCTTATCATCTGACGTAATGTATCCGTATCGTTCGTATAACGGCTCATGATATCGCCGTTCTTATTGGTATCAAAATACTTAAGAGGCAACGTCTGCATCTTACGCATCATGCTGTTACGTACACTAACAAGTGCGTCCTGCGATACGTTAATCATAAGAC
>JAGAAH010000041.1 GCA_017615375.1 Lachnospiraceae bacterium
AGAGCTACACTCCTTCCGCGAGTAATCGCGGGGGGAGTTTCGCCTATTATAAATGTAGGCGCGACGATGCGCGGAACCTACGCATCGGTTAAGATGGCGGATGAATATGAGGATATATACGCAGCGGTCGGAATCCATCCGAGCGAGTACAAGGACTTTAACGAAGATACGATAGGGGAACTTCGCGAATTATCCAATAATCCCAAGGTTGTTGCCATAGGTGAAATCGGCCTTGATTACTACTGGGATAAGGAGGAGTCCGTACAGAAGCGCCAGCGAGAGATATTCAAAGAGCAAATAGCACTTGCCAAGGAAGTGAATCTTCCTATAGTAGTGCATTCCCGCGATGCCTCGCAGGATACCTTCGACATTATTAAAAGCGCCTTAACTGATAATCTTCGCGGAGTGGTGCATTGTTACTCCGGCTCCGTAGAGATGGCACGAGAGTACGTAAAGAGGGGCTTTTTTATAGGTGTCGGCGGTGTAGTAACATTTAAGAATGCGAAGACATTGGTTAATGTTGTTGAAGATATCCCGCTTACTAAAATCTTACTTGAGACGGATAGTCCTTATATGGCACCGACTCCGCATCGAGGAGAGCGTAATGATTCTTCATATCTTACACTTGTAGCGGCAAGAATCGCAGAGCTTAAAGAAGTAACACCTGCAGAAGTTATTGAAATTACGCGAAAAAATGCGTTCGAACTTTTCGAAAAAGTTCCGAAAGACAAGGAATAAACACGAGTAAGACACAAAATTTTAATATAATCAAGGGTGGTGTAATACGTTAACCATCCGGATATAAGAGGTAGAACACATGGCAAACTTGGGAATACCGGGCAATACTATAGATATTCTTAAGAAGTACGACTTTAATTTTCAGAAGAAATTCGGACAGAACTTTCTTATAGATACGCATGTCCTCGAGAAAATCATGGACGCTGCGGAGGTTACAAAGGACGATCTTGTAATAGAGATAGGTCCGGGAATCGGTACAATGACGCAGTATCTATGTGAGAGAGCACGAGAAGTCGTTGCGGTTGAGATAGATAAGAACCTTATCCCGATACTTGAAGATACACTCTCCGCATACGATAACGTAGCGGTAATCAATGAAGACGTTTTAAAGCTTGATATCAAAGCGCTTGCCGAGGAACGTAACGGTGGTAAGCCGGTGAAAGTCGTTGCCAATCTTCCTTATTACATCACAACACCTATAATAATGGGGCTTTTTGAATCGGGAGTACCGCTTAAAAGCATCACTATTATGGTTCAGAAGGAAGTTGCGGACCGAATGAAGACAGGTCCCGGCTCTAAGGAGTATGGCGCATTATCATTGGCGGTCCAGTATTATTCGGACCCGAAGATTATGATGGAAGTACCGCCGAATTGCTTTATACCGCGACCTAACGTAGGCTCTGCGGTAATAAGACTTGATAAGTGCGAGGAGCCTAAAGTAAAAGTCTCCGATGAAGCGCTTTTATTCCGTATTATAAGAGCATCCTTCAATCAGCGCCGTAAGACATTGGTTAATGGCCTATCTAACGGAGGTATTCCGGTATCGAAGGATGAGCTCAAAGAGATATTAGTTAGATTATTCGATAATGAAAATATCAGGGGAGAAGCGCTTAACTTACAGCAGTTTGCGGCGCTTACAGACGAGATTTACAGACTTAAGTAACTTAAAAGGATTGAGGTTATGAACTGGGATTACAGAGAGAAGTACAGCAAGGAAATACAGGAAAAATTTGATATTATCGAACGAAGGAATCGTACGGAGTACGACCTTGCGATGAAGGCAGCAGACGAGCTTCTTGAGATTTCCGGATACGGAAGTAAGGATAGGCTCTTGTATTCGTATGCAGTTTTCAATAAGGGATTCTGGGATTATCTTAACGGCGATGTTGACGCTGCTATAGAGAAGCTTGTTCGTATACATTCAATTTTGGAAGAGACCGGACAGTTCCGTCTTTATGCGCGTACATTCTCAGTTCTTGGTGTAATCTATTCCGGTATGGGCGAGGTTCGTACCGCAATGGATTATTACATTAAGGGCAAAGTTGCCTGCACCAAGTATAATGTGGGTAATGTATTGGTATTCCTTACCGTTAATATCGGCGTAATGTACCTTAAGTTCGGAAGCCCGGCAGAAGCTAAGCAGTGCTTTGAAGAGGCTATCTGGATTGCCAATATGCTTGATAATGACCCGGATAATGTTCCGCTTTCCGATATGGATAAGGCTATAATTAATCTTAATCTTGTAACGAGTCTTATCGCGTTGCGTGATGCGGCGGCTGCAAGAGAAGCCTTTGAAAAAGCATGTGAACTCGGAATTACAGGGGACGGAGAATCTGTTGATGTCCTTATATATATGTTAAAAGCGCAGCTTGCAGATCTTGAAGGCAACATTGAAGAAAGAGACGAGGCAATTCGCAAATTTGATGAAGGTAATGTTGATCAGGCAATCTTAGAGTCTTTTGATGATATGCTTGTATATGCGATTTTCTTGAGAAAGATTGGAAAGGACGAAGAATTTATACGTGTTCTTCGAATGATTGATAATCTTGCGAAAAATACCAATTCGCCGTATTTCGCGCTTAAAAGTTTGGAGCAGAAGATCGCTTATTACGATAAGAAGGAAATGTGGAACGATTACTTTGCTGCAACGGGCGATTTCTATGTAAGAATTCAGGCACAGCAGCAGGAAATCAATGCAACCAACGCACAGACTCTTACCGCAAGACTTAAGCTTGAAGAGGACAGATTCGAGAAGTTAAAGCTTGAATCTGAGAAAGAGGCGCTTCGCGCTAAGTCCGAGACAGATCCTTTGACAGGCATTAATAACAGAGCCAAGATTAATGAGATATCCGAGACTAAGTTCAATGAAGCTATGGAAAAAGGACAGAGTTTCGCGGTTCAGATGATAGATATCGATAACTTTAAGGAATATAATGATACATACGGTCACCAGGCAGGTGACGAAGTAATCAAGAAGGTTGCTTATGCCGTAGATTCTTTGAAGCGTCATTACGGGGTATATTCCGGTAAGTACGGCGGCGATGAATTCATGGTTGTATTCATCGATAAGGAATACAGCGAAGTAAGTGCAATCTGCGAGGAATTAAAGCAGAAAATTGCTGAATATAATATAGAGCACAAGAGCAGTAAGACAGGTGTTAATCGTGTAACGTTAAGCCAGGGTACGTTCTTCGGAAGACCGAACGGGAACAGTAAGCTTTGGGATTTTGTATTCGGTGCGGATAAAGCGCTTTACAAGATTAAGGAAGCAGGTCGTAACGGTTCGCTCGTATCTGCGGATGAGATGCTTAATATCTCGCAAATAAGTGATGAGAGCGTTATGAAGTTGTTATCTTAAAACATTAACTTAATATAAGGAGGCTATTATGAAGAAGTTTTTTGGAGAGTTTAAGGAGTTTATTAAGCGCGGAAGTGTAATCGACATGGCTGTAGGTATCATTATAGGTGGAGCTTTTACGGCAATCGTTAATTCGCTCGTAAGTGATATCATTACCCCGTTAATCGGAATGTTCGGCGGTCTTAACTTCGATGAGTGGTCGGTTCAGCTTCTTGGCGACGGAGTTTTATATTACGGTAAGTTTATTACTGCAGTTGTAAACTTTATTATCATGGCATTTGTCGTATTCCTTCTTGTAAGATCGATTAACAAGATGAAAGATAGAACCAAGAAGGAAGAAGAGGTAGCGCCAACCGAGAAGGAGTGCCCGTACTGCAAGATGAAGATAGCGATTGCGGCAACCAAGTGCCCGCATTGCACATCCGATATTCCTGTAGAAGAATAAAACTTTATTATATACGGCTACGGCAGGTTACTATTCTATAGTGATATTGTAACGTGAAAGCAAGTGTATGCAAGTTGAGAATAGCTCATGGCGCAGCACTTAGCAAGTACGAGTAAGGATAGCGAGCCACGCAACTTGTTTGAGCAAGCTCGCACTGATGATGCGAGCTTAGCGAGTTTTGCGGGGCGAATGCTTGGTTATCCTTACTAAGGACGAGCTTAGTAGCGGAGACACAGAGCTATGACGACTTGTATACACTTGCTTGTAGGTTAGTATGTAAAATATAAATAAGAAAGCGCTTCAAGAACAACCTTGAAGCGCTTTTATTGACTCGTTTTAGCGAGCGAAATTACATAATCTTGTGAACCCAACCTGCAGGGCCTTCAATCTTACCGGACTGAATACCTGTTAAAGTATCATATAACTTCTGGAGTACAGGACCCATATGATCCATACCGCTTGGGAAGTTAATCTCCTTACCATGGTCGTTAATTCTTCCGATAGGAGAGATAACAGCTGCAGTACCGCAAAGACCTGCCTCAGCGAAGTCAGCAACCTCAGAAAGAAGAACCTCTCTGTGCTCAACCTTCATACCAAGCATATTCTCAGCTACATAGCAAAGAGAACGACGAGTGATTGAAGGTAAGATAGAATCAGACTTAGGAGTAACTAATGTGCCATCCTTCTTAACGAAGAGGAAGTTAGCACCACCTGTCTCTTCAACTTTGGTTCTTGTTGCAGGATCAAGATAAAGGTTCTCAGCGAATCCCTTGTCATGAGCATCTTCGATGTTGTAAAGGGACATAGCGTAGTTAAGACCTGCCTTGATGTGACCTGTTCCACGAGGTGCAGCACGATCGAGATCAGAAACTCTGATGCAGATTGGCTTTGCGCCGCCCTTGAAGTAAGGACCAACCGGAGTTGCAAGGATACGGAACTGATAGTTCTTAGCAGCCTTAACACCGAGTACTTCGCTTGTTGCAATCATGAAAGGACGAAGGTAAAGGGATGCACCGGATCCGAAAGGAGGAACCCAAGCGGCATTAGCCTTAACAACTTCTTCGCAAGCCTTAACATACTTGTCAACAGGGAATACAGGCATTCTTAATCTTTCGCAAGAATTCTTCATACGCTCTGCGTTCATATCAGGACGGAAGCAAACGATGCTGCCATCTTCTGTTGTGTAAGCCTTTAATCCTTCAAAACAAGCCTGGCAGTACTGGAAGATACCTGCACACTCATTTAAAGTAATGTTAGGGTCTGTAATGAGCTTACCCTCATCCCATCCCTGACCATCAATGTAGTTAGCCACGAAACGGTAATCAGTCGGCATATAACCGAAAGGAAGACTACCCCAGTCAAGATTCTTTTTTTCCATAGTAAATATCCTCTCTTATAATAATAAATTATAGACATAGTATTGTGCTCAAAATTACTTCAATCTAATTTTGGGCGCTATTATTATCTTATATCAAAGAATCGAATTTGTAAAGGTACGAATACTGTAAATGGTCACGTCTTATTCCGTTAACTTCCAAAACTTTATTGGCCGTACCTTCAAGCGAAAAGCC
>JAGAAH010000042.1 GCA_017615375.1 Lachnospiraceae bacterium
GGTATCGTGCATCTTAATAAGCTTCTTAAGACATTCGCAGAGAATCCTAAGGCTAATATAAGATCAATTCTTTATAAGCCGTGCTTCGTATATAAGACAACGAAGTTACCGATAGTTTTATCCGAATTGCGTGAAGCCAAGCAGCATCTTGCAATCGTATCTGACGAGTATAGCGGTACTCTCGGTGTTATCACGATGGAAGATGTATTGGAGCAGCTTGTCGGTGATATCTGGGATGAGAGCGACGAAGTTGAAAAAGACGTCGTTAAAAGATCTGACAATGAGTTTGCAGTTGACGGCGATATGAGCATTTCCGATTTCATCGAGCTTTGCGGCCTTAACGAAGACGAATTCGAATGTGATTCAGATACGGTCGGCGGTTTTGTAATCGAGACTTTCGGTACATATCCTAAGAAGGGCGACGAGGTAGAATACGAAAATATCACCTTTAAGGTTACGGATATGGGTGAGAGACGAATCGAAAAATTGATAGTTAAAATCAATCCCGTGGAAAGTGCCAACGAATAATGTAAAATACACAAAACTTTAAGGCATTTTTTAGCTAAATTTATGGTATAATAGAAGGACTATATGACATATATAGTTCTTCTTTTTGTTTATACAAAATCATTAACCCGGAGGAATATTATGGCAAAGTATGTAATGGCGCTTGACGCAGGAACAACGAGCAACAGGTGTATTCTGTTCAACGAGTCGGGACAGATTGTGTCCATGGCACAGAAGGAATTTACTCAGATTTTCCCGAAGCCGGGCTGGGTTGAGCATGATCCTAACGAAATCTGGTATACGATGTCGGGTGTAGCTTTTGAAGCAATGCAGATGGCTAAGGCCAAAGCTATCGATATTGCGGCAATAGGTATCACCAATCAGAGAGAGACCACAATCGTATGGGACAAGAAGACCGGAGAACCTGTGTATAATGCTATTGTATGGCAGTGCAGAAGAACGGCTGACTACTGCGATACATTAAAGGAGAAGGGGTTAACTGATTATTTTAAGAATAAGACGGGGCTTGTAATCGACGCATACTTCTCGGGAACGAAGTTAAAGTGGATTCTCGATAATGTAGACGGCGTAAGAAAAAGAGCGGAAGCGGGGGAGCTTCTTTTCGGTACGGTCGAAACCTGGCTTATATATAAGTTATCGGGTGGTAAGGTTCATGTAACGGATTATTCCAATGCATCAAGAACCATGTTATTTAACATCAATACCTGTGAATGGGATGATGAGATTTTGAAGGAGTTCAACATTCCGAAGGTTATGCTTCCTAAGGCAGTAAGCAACAGCGAAGTATACGGAATGACGGATCCCGAGCTTTTCGGAGGCGAGATTCCGATTGCAGGTGCGGCAGGTGACCAGCAAAGCGCCTTATTCGGACAGACCTGCTTTGAAGCGGGTGAAGCCAAGAATACTTACGGTACCGGTGGATTCTTACTCATGAATACCGGCGATAAGCCGATTTTCAGTAAGAACGGACTTGTAACAACGATTGCTTGGGGAATTGACGGTAAGATTACATATGCGCTTGAAGGCTCCGTATTCGTTGCGGGAGCCGCAATTCAGTGGCTTAGAGATGAGCTTAGACTTATTAAGAGCGCGGCAGAGTCGGAGGCGCTTGCATTGGAAGTCCCTGATACTAACGGATGCTACGTGGTTCCTGCTTTTACCGGACTTGGAGCACCATATTGGGACCAGTACGCAAGAGGTGCGATTGTAGGATTAACGAGAGGAGTTAACCGTAATCATATCATAAGAGCGACACTTGATTCCATTACATATCAGACGAATGATGTTTTATCTGCCATGTGTGCGGATACCGGACATAAGCTTAAAAGTATTAAGGTTGATGGTGGAGCATCGCAGAATAACTACCTTGTGCAGACTCAGGCGGATGTATCGAATGCACCTGTTATGAGGCCGAGCTGTGTAGAGACGACCGCGATGGGTGCGGCGTACCTTGCGGGACTTGCGGTAGGTTACTTTAAGAGCTTTGATGATATTAAGAAGAACTGGGCACTTGATAAGGAGTTTAAGCCGGCAATTACGGATGCTGAACGTGAGGCAAGACTTAAGGGCTGGAAGAAGTCGGTTAAGTGCGCATGTGGTTATGCAAAGGATGACGAATAATATGAAAAATGATGTAATTATAATCGGTGCGGGCGTTACAGGTTCTGCGATAGCCCGTTACCTTGCAAGATATGATATAAAAGTGCTTGTACTCGAGCGTAACGAAGACGTATGTACAGGTACATCTAAGGCTAATAGCGGTATCTGCCATGCGGGCTTTGATGCAAAGGAAGGTTCATTAAAGGCAAAGCTTAACGTACAGGGCAATAAGATGATGGAAGCACTATCAAAAGAGCTTGATTTCCCGTTCGTTAATAACGGTTCTTTGGTTCTTTGCGAAAAGGAAGAGGACAGACCGAAATTGGAAGAGCTTTTAAACCGCGGTAAAGCTAACGGCGTCGAAGGACTTTCGATTATTGACAGAAAAGAGTTAGAGGCGCTTGAGCCTAACATAACCGAGCATGCCGTTGCGGCGCTTTATGCTAAGACCGGCGGCATCGTAGACCCATTCATGTTAACCATCGCGTTGGCTGAGAATGCGGCAGATAATGGCGTTACTTTCAAGTTTAATGAAGAAGTAAAAGAGATTAAGAAGGTTGATGGCGGATATGCAGTTGTAACTAACAACGGCACATATGAAGCTACAGTTGTGGTTAACGCTGCAGGCGTATATGCTGACGTAATCCATAATATGGTGTCTAACGATAAGATGCATATAGTTGAACGAAAAGGTGAGTACTTCTTACTCGATAAGTCAGCAGGCTCTTATGTAAAAAGCACAATCTTTGCGCTTCCGACTGCGTACGGCAAGGGTATTCTCGTATCACCTACGACTCACGGTAATTTAATCGTAGGACCTACGGCCAGTGACATTGAAGAGAAGGATAATACTGAGACAACGGCTGAAGGATTGCAGGAAATCCGCAACATGGTGGATAAGCGAGTTGTTAATTGCCCGCTTAATCAGGTAATAACATCATTTACGGGACTTCGTGCACATGCAGACAGAGGCGATTTTATAATCGAAGAAGTAAAAGACGCACCGAATTTCATTGACGTTGCGGGTATCGAATCACCGGGACTTACATCAGCTCCTGCAATAGGTGTGATGGTTAGTGACATGGTTCGCGATATCCTTAAAGCTGCTGAAAATAAGAGCTTTAATCCGAAGAGAGTCGGAATTCTTCATCCATTTACAATGTCTGATGAAGAACGCGACAAGCTTATTAAGGAGAAGCCTTCTTATTCAAGTATCGTTTGCAGATGCGAAATGATTACGGAAGGTGAGATTATAGATGCACTTACAAGAACGCTTCCGGCACATTCCTTAGACGGTGTTAAGCGCCGTGTAAGAGCGGGAATGGGAAGATGCCAGGCAGGCTTCTGTAGCCCTCGTGTTATGGAGCTCATCTGTAAATACACGGGATGCGCTATGGAAGATGTAACGAAGTTTGGCGGAGAATCCAAGCAGATTCTCGGTAAGATTAAAGAAAGTATATAGGAGGTGTGGCAATGCATTGTGATCTTGTCATAATAGGCGGCGGTCCTGCAGGCCTTGCCGCAGCTTTGTCCGCAAGAGAGAACGGAATAGAAGATATATTGATACTTGAACGCGACCATTATCTTGGCGGAATTTTGAATCAGTGTGTGCATACGGGATTCGGTCTTCATACTTTTAAGGAAGAGTTAACCGGCCCTGAATATGCCGAAAGATATGTAAATATGGTTCTTGATAAGAAGATTCCATATAAAGTTGATACCATGGTTACGGATATAGCACCTGATAGAACCGTTACAGCAATGAATAAGGATGACGGTGTCATGAAGATTGAGGCCAGTGCGGTAATTCTCGCAATGGGTTGCAGAGAGCGTCCGAGAGGAGCCATGAATATCCCGGGCAAGCGCCCTGCAGGTATCTATACCGCAGGTACGGCACAGCGTCTTGTTAATATCGAGGGCTATATGCCGGGTAAAGAAGTTGTAATTTTAGGTTCGGGTGATATCGGACTTATTATGGCGCGTCGTATGACTTTGGAAGGCGCACATGTTAAGGCGGTTGTGGAGATTAAGCCTAAGTCGGGCGGCTTGGTTCGTAATATCGAGCAGTGTCTTAACGACTTTAATATCCCGTTACTTCTTAGTCATACGGTTACGAAGGTTGAGGGAGATAATAGAGTTACAGGTGTAGTTGTAAGTAAGGTAGACGAGAATATGAAACCGATTCCGGGTACCGAAGTACACTATGATTGCGATACGTTGCTTCTTTCTTGTGGTCTTATTCCGGAAAACGAGCTTACAAGAGGCGCTAATGCGACAATGGACCCGAAGACGGGTGGCCCTGTTGCAAACGATCACCTTATGACATCGGTTGACGGTATATTTGCATGCGGTAACGTATATCATGTGCATGACCTTGTAGACCACGTGTCCGAAGAAGCAGTAAAGGCGGGAGCTTTTGCCGCAGAATACATTAAAGAAAAGAGGGGTAACTAATATGGATGAAAGAGTAATAGTCTGTATCGGATGCCCTAAGGGCTGCGAGATACACGTAAAGTACGAAGGTCACGAAGTAATCGAAATGACCGGAAATACCTGTAAGCGCGGTGAGGATTACGTAAGAAACGAGATTACGTATCCGCTTCGTATGGTAACTTCGATTGTTCCCGTTGAAGGCGGCGAATTTGCGACGGTACCTGTTAAGACCAAGTCGGATATCCCTAAGGAGAAAATCTTCGACGTTATGCGCGAGCTTACACATGTTAGGGTAAAAGCGCCTGTCAATATGGGTGACGTGGTACTTAAGGATGCAGCAGGGACAGGCATTGACATAATTGCAACAAGAAGTGTAAAATAGAAGTATCAAATTAAAGGAGATCTATCCCTATGTCTGATATTCAAAAAACCAATAATCTGGCTAGAAAACTATTCACAATCGTAACTTTAATTTTATTTGCAGCTTATACACTTGAACTTATCAAGGGTTCCAAGACGGTACCGGTCTATGTATTTCTTATGATACTTGACCTTGGACCTATGATTGCGTCACATATTCTCTATAAGATGAATCCGGAATCATATGTTATAAGGCATGTTATAGGAATCGGATATGCGATATTCTACGGAGTTAACTGCTTCGTAAGTCCTGACCAGCTGGTATATACTTATGCATTCCCGATGCTGGTAGTCGTATCGATATACATGGATAAGAATTTTACGAGAATAGTTTCGGTAGGTCTTATCATTATTGCTATCGCACATGGTATCTGGTATACCAATCGTGAAGGGTGGACCAATGAGAATACAGCATCACTTGAGATAGAATTGGCTTCGGTTATTCTTGTTGTTGCATTCAGTTATTTCTGCAATATGTTTATCGTAAGTCTTAATGAGAATAAGATGAAGACAATTGATGAAGCAGGACAGAAGACCAATAGAATGCTTGATGAGATAACCAGAATTACAGGTCGTATGACAGAGGAAGTTGCGGTAGTATCCGATAAGATGACACAGCTTTCAGCATCCAGTGAAGAGACACTTGCATCTATGAATGAGGTTCAGTCAGGTACGCAGGAGACCGCAAATTCCGTTCAGACTCAGATGATTAAGACTGAAGAGATTCAGACTCAGATAGGTAAAGTTGCCGACGCGTCAAAGAATATCAGCGATAATTCGGATGATACCGTTAAGGCTATTAATGAAGGCAGAGATAACATTAATAAGCTTATAAAACAGGTAGAGATTTCTCAGGAAGCAGGTACAGGTGCAGTTAAGGAAGTTGAAGGTCTTCAGAAATCGACAGAACAGATGGAGAGCATCGTTCAGATGATTCAGAGCGTAGCATCACAGACAAGTATGCTTGCACTTAATGCTTCAATCGAGGCAGCAAGAGCAGGAGATGCCGGACGTGGTTTTGCGGTTGTTGCAACATCGATTTCGGATCTTGCCGAACAGACAAAGAACGCAACAGAAGAGATAAGCTCACTTATCGGTAACGTTACGGGTGAGATGGGTGAAGTTGCTACAACAATTATGTCACTCGTTGAAAGCAACAATGTACAGAATGAATCGGCACGTCTTACTGCAGACAGTTTCGAAAAGATTAGCTCGAATGCACGTCTTATAAGTACTGATGCCGAGAGCCTCTCCGGAGCAGTTGAGAATCTTGAACTTGCCAATAAGAAGATTGTTGACAGTATCCAGACGATTTCAGCTATTACAGAAGAAGTTACGGCTCATTCACAGACGACACTTGAGGCAACCGGACAGAATCAGACA
>JAGAAH010000043.1 GCA_017615375.1 Lachnospiraceae bacterium
AACTAAGTATTATGAGAATACTTTTGTATGTTATTCATTCAGTAAGTCGCTTTCTTTACCGGGTGAAAGAATCGGATACATCGCCGTTCCTAAGACAATGAAGGATTGGCAGCATGTAGTTTTGGCTATTAAGACAGCTACAAGAATCTTAGGATTCGTTAATGCGCCTGCACTTATGCAGATGGCCGTTAAAGAGTGTCTTGAAGAGCAGTCCGATATGACATATTATGCGAATAACCGTCAGATTTTACTCGATGGTCTTACAAAGTGCGGTTTCACATGCGCTAAGCCTGAGGGAGCATTCTATCTTTTCCTTAAGAGCCCGATTGCTGATGATGTGGCATTCTGCGAGACAGCAAAGAAGTATAACTTAATGCTTGTTAACGGTTCATCATTCGGATGCCCGGGATATGTAAGAATTTCATATTGTGTAGCAACCGATAAGATTAAGCGTTCAATGGAGAAGTTTGCACTTCTTGCAAAGGAATATAATTTACAGTAAGTGATTATTTGAAAGGAATCTGCGAATGGAGAGTCTGGTAACCTGGTTTACCGTTAATTTATCGCCGTATGTATCGCGCGAGTTGGTGGTATTCATAATATCGTTATTGCCAATACTTGAATTAAGAGGCGGTTTGCTGGCGGCATCTCTTTTACAGGTCCCGATGTGGACTGCAATACCGATATGTATTGCGGGCAATATACTGCCGATACCGTTTCTTCTATTATTTATCAAGAAACTGTTTGCTTTTCTCAAGCGATTTAAACTAACCGGCAGATTTGTAACTTATCTCGAGAATCGTGCTATGAGAAAGAGCGGTAAGGTTAAAAGCGCGGAATTCGTGGGACTGATGCTTTTTGTAGGCATTCCGTTACCGGGTACCGGAGCTTGGACAGGTTCTTTAATAGCATCATTACTTGAGGTTGACTTTAAGAAAGCTATACTTGCCGAGTTATGCGGTGTTGCGATTGCATGTGTTCTTATGTGCATAATATCATACGGTTTACTCGGACTAATTCTATAACTTTAGAGGAGAGATATATATGGCAAAGAATCCGATTGCAACAATTACAATGGATAACGGCAGCGTTATTAAAGTTGAATTGTATCCTGAAATCGCACCCAATACGGTTAACAATTTCATAAGCCTTGTTAAGAAGAACTTTTACGACGGACTTATATTTCACCGCGTAATCGAGGGCTTTATGATTCAGGGAGGATGCCCTGACGGAACCGGAATGGGTGGCCCGGGATATGTTATAAAAGGTGAATTCTCACAGAATGGTTTTAAGAATGATTTGAAGCATGAGCCGGGAGTAATTTCCATGGCAAGAACGATGGTACCTGATTCCGCAGGATGCCAGTTCTTTATCATGCATCACGCAGCACCTCATCTTGACGGTGCATACGCAGCATTCGGTAAGGTTACGGAAGGAATAGACGTTGTTAATGCAATTGCAACTGTAGATACCGATATGATGGACAGACCTCTTACCCCGCAGGTTATTAAGTCAATCACGGTTGATACTTTTGATGTTACATATCCGGAACCTGAGAAATTGCCTGACATAGACGAGCACTAATTAATTGACAACTAAAAAGCAGTGTTAGAGCCTTGTGAACCGCAAGGCTCTACTTTTATAATATAAGAAAGGAGTATTACATGTTTTGTTTAAAGAATTTATATATAACGGAAGAGCTTATAAACAGTGATAAAACGCGCGAATTTAAAGAAGACATGGATAACTCCTTTAATGTATGCGTGGTGCCTAACAGTATAGAAGAATTCAGAGCTTTTGCAAAGGAAGAAACAGAATTAACAGGTGACAGCATGCTTCTTTCTTCAAATTCGGAGATACTTAATTTTGCAAGGGCAATAGGGATTGCGGCATTGCCTTGCGCAGAGAATAATCTTGACGATTACGTGGGATATGAATTTGCATTGCAGGAATATGCCGATATGGATGCGGATTATATTGATAAGTCTTACAGAAGGCTTAGAGATATTCCTTGGGAGATTCTCAGAACAGAGAGAATGATTATAAGGGAAGAGACGGAAGACGATCTTCCGGAACTTTATAAGATATATGAAAGCGAGCATATAAAGCGTTTTATAGAGCCGCTTTTGCCGGATATTGAAGCGGAAAAAGAATATGTAAGAAAGTATCGTAATTACATATATAAGATGTATGAGTTCGGTATATGGATTGCGGAAGATAAGGATACGCATGAGATTATCGGAAGGATGGGTCTTGAACCAAAGACATATGAAGATAATGTCGAAGGCGTGGAATTGGGATATATAGTGGGCGCAAAGTTCTTGCGTAAGGGATATTGCATGGAAGGATGCAGAGCTATCCTTAAGTATGCCAAGGATGTGCTTAATCTTCCGGAGATATATGTGATAATAAGGACCGAGAATGTGATTTCACAGGAAATAGCGGAGAAATTGGGTTTTGGCTATGACACTTTGATAATCGACAGAAACCGCATAATGAAGCGATATAAAATTGCATTTAATGACGGAATTTAGTATAATAATATGATATTGTATATTTTGGTTTTGGAGTAGTACGAATGGTTACAAATGAGCGTTTGGAAAAAATAGGAGAGTCTATGGAAGAAGAACTCGGGTCAATTAAGAAGACTGAAGACTTCGCAGACCCGGATGAGCTTTTTGCAGAGCTTCTTGATACCATTAAGAAGTATCATCCGTCCGATGATACAACCATGATTGTTAAAGCATACGAAGTTGCGAAAAAGATGCATAACGATCAGAAGAGAAAGTCGGGCGAACCTTATATTAATCACCCTGTAGCGGTAGCAATAATTCTTGCCGATCTCGAAATGGACAAGGAGACTATTATTGCTGCGCTTTTACATGATGTAATTGAAGATACGCCTATGACCAAGGAAGAGCTTACCGCAATATTCGGCGAAGAAGTTACACTTTTAGTTGACGGTGTTACCAAACTTACTCAATTAAACTACGAGCAGGATAAGATAGAGGCACAGGCAGAGACGCTTAGAAAGATGTTTCTTGCAATGGCCAAGGATATAAGAGTTATTATAATAAAGCTTGCCGACAGACTTCATAATATGAGAACTTTGAAATACATGAAGCCTGAGAAGCAGAAAGAAAAAGCGCGTGAGACCATGGATATCTATGCGCCTAT
>JAGAAH010000007.1 GCA_017615375.1 Lachnospiraceae bacterium
ATATTAAAAAGCTCATTAACGGAACTGAGCGTAAGATTAGTTTTAAGAAACCTGAGGAGGAAAAACATGATTAAGGTTGGGGTGATAGGTGCAGGTAGCTGGGGTACTGCACTTGCAATTCAGCTTAATGCTGTAGGACAGGATGTAACCGTCTGGTCCATTATTGAGGAGGAAGTTAAGTTTCTTACGGAAAAGCGCGAGCATATAGAAAAGCTCCCGGGCGTAAAGATTGATGAGAAAATCAAGTTTACGACCAATCTCGAAGAAACGATTAAAGATAAAGATATGCTGGTTCTCGCGGTTCCATCGGTATTTACGAGAAGTACCGCCAAGAATATGGCGCCGCATGTTCGCTACGGCCAGTTAATAGTAAGTGTTGCAAAGGGAATTGAAGAAGCCACGCTTATGACTCTTGAAGAAGTTATAAGAGAAGAGATTCCGAATGCCGAAGTTGCCGTTTTGTGCGGACCTTCACACGCAGAGGAAGTATCTCGTTCACTTCCGACAGCCGTTGTAGCGGGTTCAAGAAAGAAGAAAGTCGCTGAATTCGTTCAGAGCGCTTTTATGGACGAGAATTTCAGAGTATATACATCACCTGACGTACTTGGTATGGAGCTTGGCTCATCATTAAAGAACGTTATAGCTCTTGCGGCAGGTATGGCAGACGGCCTTGGATACGGTGATAATACGAAGGCTGCTTTAATTACCAGAGGAATCGCAGAGATTACACGTCTTGCGGTCGCCATGGGTGCCAAGCCTGAAACTTTGCAGGGACTTACCGGTATAGGTGATTTAATCGTTACCTGCGCATCGGTTCATAGCCGTAACAGAAAAGCAGGATACCTTATGGGTCAGGGTAAGACCATGAAGGAAGCAACCGAGGAAGTTAAGATGGTTGTAGAAGGCGTATATTCAGCTAAGGCTGCCGCACTTCTTGCTGAGAAGTACAACGTATCAATGCCGATTGTTGAAGCTGTAAATCGTGTGCTTTTTGAAGATCTTCCTGCAAAAGAAGCGGTAAGAGAGCTTATGATTCGTGATAAGAGAATCGAGCATTCGGATCTTAACTTTGAGGAATAGATTGGAACGGGATATGGAGAAGACAATTAAGATTAAATACCACTCGGATAAAATCGAGAAATTAAGATATATCGATGGCAAGTCGGATTGGATAGACCTTCGTGCGGCTGAGGATTATTCCCTTAAAAAAGGCGATTTTAAGCTTATTAACTTAGGCGTATCAGTTCAGTTACCGAAGGGATACGAGATGCTTATAGCATCGAGAAGTTCAACTTTCAAGAATTTCGGACTTATACAGACCAATGCGCTCGGAATTGTCGATGAATCATATTGTGCGGATTCGGATGTCCTTATGTGGCCTTGTCTTGCGACTCGTGACATCGAGATTCACGTAAATGACAGATTATGCCAGTTTCGTATATTAGAGCATCAGCCGAGTATCGTGTTTGAAGAGGTGGAGACACTCGGAAATGATTCGCGCGGCGGATTCGGAAGTACGGGAATTAAATAATCTATATAAATATATTAATTGGAGGAAGGTATTATGAATAACTTGGATATTGCAAGCAGAATGCAAGAGTTCTACTCGAGCCAGAGTAACATGGTTCCGCTTCATGCGGCTCACGGACATTTCTGTACGAGCCACTCGCACATCAATTATTACATCGATCTTACTACGCTTAAGACAAGAATAAGCGAAGCAAGAGAATGTGCAAAGCTTATCGAGAGAAACTATAGGGGTAAAGCCATTGCGATTGATACAATCGTATGTATGGACGGTACCGAGACGGTCGGAACTTTTCTTGCACAGGAGTTTGAAGACAATAAGTATCTTATAACCAACAAGCATGCAAGTATCTATGTAGTTACACCTGAATATAACAGAAATAACCAGCTTATGTTCAGAGATAACATTGCCGCAACGATTAAGGGTAAGAATGTACTTCTTCTTATGGCGACAACCACAACAGGTAGAACAATTACCCGTTCAATGGAGTGCATTAAATATTACCAGGGTAATGTTGTCGGTGTAGATTCGTTATTCTCGACAATTGATGAAGTTAACGGATTTAAGGTTAATCATATTTTCGAGGCAAATGACCTTCCGGGTTATGAAGCTTACGATCCTAATGATTGTCCGTTCTGTAAGAAGGGAATTCAAATCGAAGCCATGGTTAACGGTTTCGGTTATTCACAATATATGGCCTTCTAGGCTTAATGATGGGAGAAAAGTAAATGTCTTTTAATTGGGAAGAAAATGATGATTTTAATGGCATTCATGAGGAATGCGGTGTCTTCGGAATGTATGATTTCGATCACAGAGATGTGGCATCGACCATATATTACGGACTCTTCGCATTACAGCATAGAGGCCAGGAAAGCTGTGGTATAGCGGTTTCGGATACACAGGGTCCTAAGGGCAAAGTTATCATGCATAAGGGAATGGGTCTCGTAAATGAAGTATTTGACGACGATTCATTTGAGCCTATGAAGGGTAATATCGGTGTCGGACATGTAAGATATTCGACAGCCGGCGCATCTACAAGAGAGAATGCTCAGCCACTTGTAATTAACTATGTAAAGGGCACGCTTGGTCTTGCTCATAACGGTAACTTGATTAATGCCAATGAGCTTAAGGACGAGCTTGCTTATACGGGCGCTATATTCCAGACAACCATTGATTCCGAAGTTATAGCATATATTATAGCCAGAGAGAGACTTAATTCGAAGACCGTTCAGGAAGCGGTAGGTCGTGCCTGCAGAAAACTTAAAGGTGCGTATTCACTTGTGGTAATGAGTCCTCGTAAGCTTATCGGTGTAAGAGATCCTTTCGGATTTAAGCCGTTATGTCTTGGAAAGCGTGATAATGCTTATATCTTTGCATCGGAAACCTGTGCGCTTGAAACCATCGGCGCGACATTTATAAGAGACGTTAAGCCGGGTGAGATAGTAACCATAACCGCTGACGGTAATATAGAATCGGATACTTCAATGTGTATCGATGAGCCTAAGCGCGGAAGATGTATATTTGAATATATATATTTTGCAAGACAGGATTCTCATATCGATGATATAAGCGTATATGAGTCAAGAATTAAGGCAGGACGCTTCCTTGCAAAGGATTCGCCTGTAGAAGCAGATATAGTCGTAGGTGTACCGGAGTCCGGTAATGCGGCAGCTTACGGATATGCACTTGAATCGGGAATACCGTATGGTGTTGCATTCGTTAAGAATACATACGTTGGCAGAACTTTTATCAAGCCAAAGCAAAGCAGCCGTGAGTCTGCAGTACGTGTAAAGCTTAATCCATTGACAGAAAATGTTAAGGGTAAGCGAGTTATCATGATTGACGATTCAATCGTCCGTGGTACGACATGTGCGCAGATTGTAAGTTCACTTCGTAAGGCAGGCGCAAAAGAAGTTCATGTAAGAATTTCGTCACCGCCATTTATCAGTCCTTGTTACTTTGGTACAGATATTCCTGATAAGGATCAGCTTATTGCCAATAATCGTACGGTTGAAGATATAAGAAAGCTTATCGGAGCGGACAGCCTTGCATATCTTAATACCGGAAGATTGTCGGCACTTGTTGACGGACTTGCAATATGCGAGGGATGCTTTACCGGTGAATATCCGTTAGAGCCTCCTACGGAAGATATAAGAGGAGAGTACGAGAGATAAAATATGTATTGGGAGAAACATACTATGGGAGAATTAAAAAGAATAAGTAGAAGAGTGCAGGCATTAGTATTGATTATGTCATTAATACTGATGAATTTTATGTTGCCTGCAGAAGCTAAAGCAACATCGATATTTCCTACAGAATATGATTTGAGAGATGTTAACGGTGACTGTTATGTTACATCCGTAAAGGACCAGGGAAACCATAACATGGGATGGGCATTTGCGGCATGTGCAGCCATGGAAAGTAATGCTTTAACCCAGGATTTGGGAGAACTTGATTTTTCGGAGTATCACTTGGGATATATGGCAACACATGTACCGACGGAATTGCCGGATTGTTTTGAGCAGTCATTGGTTGGTGAAGGTACAAGCATTACGGGAGATTGGTATGATGCAAGTTTGACTTCGTGTTATAAGGCGGAGTTATTGTTAGAGTCTGTGGGAAGCGTCGGAATGAAGGGATACTCTCCGACTTTGGAGAGCGAGTATCCGTATTCTTCTTTAACCCAGTCTCTTGTAAAAGCTGATTACGGTAAGGCAAGATATAGAGTAAAGAGTTTCATGGAAGTAGGCGTTTATCATAACTTGGACGCTATTAAAGAAATGATATATGAGTATGGTGCCGTTGTATTAACTACTTTGACAGCTAATTATGATAATACACATTTTAACGACGGTACAAATGCATCATATGTTCCGTATGATTCTTCGCCATATGCCAGTGCACAGACGCACACCGTAACTTTGGTAGGATGGGATGATGGTTATGATGCATTTAATTTTAATGCAGACCCGGGAGAAAACGGCGCCTTTATAGTAAAGAACAGTTTCGGCACCGATTGGGGTGATGAGGGATATTTCTATCTTTCATATAAAGATCATAGCCTTAGCACCGATAATTATGTATTTGCATTTGAAATGGAACCGGTTTCCACAAATGATTATATATATCAGTATGATAGTGGAGAATTTGTTACGGGAAATGGGGTATATGCAGTTGCACTTGAGTTTACTGCGACTGATAATCAGAAGCTTAATGGAATAAAACTGTGCTTTAAATCAAGTTGGAATGAATCCGCAACCATATATGTGGATAAAATGGCAGTATCCGGTAATACGATTGAGCAGACATTGGCGACTTTTAGCGTAAGTCTTGACAAGAGGGTGAATTACACGCCGGCCGAGAATCAGTTTGATTATCGTGATATACCGTTCCAAAATCCGGTAGAGATTGCAAAAGATGACAGAATACGTGTCAGGGTAGAATTTGATTACGATGTTGCTGTTGCATATGGTATAACTGCGGTTGATGCTTATGCATCGAGAACGGAAAACAATACACCGGGACATACTTATTTTGTTAGAAATTACGGTGGCGAATACGAAGATACTGCCGCCGGTTTTAACAAAACCGTGTGTATGAAGGTTGTTGCAGAGAAGTATACTCCGCTTGCCGTAACGAGTGTTGCTCCTGTTACGATTACTATTAATAACGGAACATCGCTTGCAGATTTTACGGCTACTTTAAATGCAGCTCGTACTACGCAGGTTACGTTAAATAATGGTAATAAAGTAACAGCAACGGTTCAGCCGGGATTTAAAAGTACCAATCCGACGGAACAGTATGCAAGTTTATATGAGCAGTTTAGTGCCAATAATACATACGATCCGACGAATAAACAGGCACAGGAATATGTGCTTGTCGGAAATGTAGATGTATCTTCTTCAGGTGTTGCAGGCAAAAATCCTGTAAATATCACAATAAGGGTAACGGCAGGACAGACACCGCCACCGACACCGCCAACACCACCAGCACCGGAACCGCCGATACCGGATATTCCGGACCCTATCGTAGATGATGTAACCACGTTATATATGTTAAATAACGAAGAAGCATGTATAACACTTTTCTGGCATGAAAACTCAAGAGCTGACGGATACAGAATATACAGAAAACCGGAAGGCGGAGAGTATAGTCTTGTTGCCGAAGTCGGAAAAGATGTATTGAAGTACAAGGACGAAGGTCTTAGAATCGGTTCCGTATATACATATAAAGTAGCTGCGTTCGTAGGCAAGTATGAAAGCGATTCCATGGAGAAGACGTTAAGAGCAACGATTAAAGCATCATGGATAAAAGCGCTTGACAATAGTATAAGAGGACAGGTTAGGGTTACCGTATCGTATGTAAGCGGTGCCACACGCTACGGATTATATCGTCAGGAAGGCGGTACATATAAGTGGATAGCAGGTTCAAATACGACGACACTTATAGATAGACGCGCAAAGAAAGGCGTTACGTATTTCTATAAGACAAGAGCTTATAGAGAAAATCTTATGAGTGCTTTGTCACTTGCAAAGAGCATTAAAGTTACAAAATAGTATTGGGGAGATACTTTTTGAAGATAAATCCTGTGCCAATTCGTTATATAAAGTGATGGCACAAGAAATTACACGGGGGAATGAGTTATGAGTAAGAAAAGAAGACATAAAAGAAGCGCGGCAAGTATATTACTGTCACTTGCAATAGTGGCAGTAATACTTGGCGCAATTTATGTAAGAATCAACAGAGCAGCGTTTTCAAATGCACCGGAGAATAATAAAGAAGTCGGCCGTAAGTATCCCGAAGCAATGGAATATGTTACGGGATACGAGAAGTATAAGGATGCAGACCTTTCGATGGATGTATCGGAAGAAATGAAAGAGCGTGCGATTCCTTTGTTCATTCAGTGGGATAAGCGCTGGGGTTATAAGGACTACGGCGGAAACTATATCGGCGTTGCGGGTTGCGGTCCTACATGTCTTTCAATGGTTGTCTGCGGATTAACCGGTGATGGCAGCATCAATCCTTACGAGGTTGCGACTTACGCAGCGGATTCGGGCTTTTATACATATGGTGAAGGAACTTCCTGGGAGCTTATGAGTAAAGGCGCAAAGCATTATGGCATAAGTGTTGAACGTGGGGATATTACCGAAAGCTTTATAAGAAATAACCTCTCTTCGGATACTCCTATGATATGTTCGGTCAGACCGGGTGATTTCACCTATTCCGGACATTTTATAGTACTTACGGGAATCGATAATAACGGAAAAGTAACGGTTAACGATCCGAATAGCCGAAAGAACAGTAACAAACACTGGAAAATAAGCGATTTGGTACCACAGATTAAAGCGTTGTGGTTATACGGAAGATAACATAAAATTATCACAAATTGCTCTTGAAAAGTCTTGGGGCATATGATATACTGTCATAGTTATGGAGAATGAATTTCCGATTATTTAAATAGATTGTTTAGGAGGGTTCGACAGTGGCCGCTTTGAAGATTATTTTAGCAATTCTTTTTATATTGGCAGGACTTGCACTTACAGTTATAGTGCTTATGCAGGAAGGTAAGCAGCAGGGTCTTGGAGCAATCAGTGGTGCAGCTGAGACATATTGGGGCAAGAATAAGGGACGTTCGATGGAAGGTATACTTGTAAAGGTTACGACAGCTTTGGTTGTAGTATTTTTATTAGTTTCATTATTACTTAACATCCCTGCACTTTCATTATAATTGGTCAATATTAAGGCTGTCGATTAATCGGCAGCTTATTTTTTTACCGCAGCGTAGAATAATTATGCAGTGAGAAGCATTAAGGAGACGACATGGCAAAGAGTCTTGAAGAAAGAAAGAAAATATTGCTTGAGCTTATGCAGGACGACATGTATGTTCCGATGCGTGAGAAAGAACTTGCAATCATAATGCAGCTTCCGAAGGAAAGAAGATCCGAGCTTACGGAAGCATTGGATGCGTTACTCTTTGAATCGAAGATTGAGTGCTCGAAGCGCGGTAAGTATTCGATTATGCAGGATAAGACTGTGGAGGGAACTTTTATAGGGACAAGAAACGGATACGGCTTTGTATCGCTGCCGGATAGAGACGAGGATATCTTTATTCCGGAAAAGGATACCGGTCATGCCATGCACGGAGACGAAGTACGCGTTCTTTTACTTGCGACTCCGAGAGGCAAGCGCCAGGAAGGCCGTGTTGTTGAAATATTGAATCACGCGAACAATGAGATAGTGGGATTCTTTGAGAAAAGCTCATCCTACGGATTTGTATTACCTGATAATCAGCGCTTGAACGAGGACATCTTTATCCCGGAAAAGTGCGTTAACGGCGCAAAGTACGGTGATAAGGTTATATGCAGACTTACTTCGTACGGTGATGAGAAGAAGAAGCCTGAGGGTGAGATTATCGAGATTCTTGGGTCATCAAAGGACGTCGGCGTGGATATTCTGTCGATTGCAAGAGCATACGGCATGAAAGAAGAATTCCCGGAAGAAGTGGAAAAAGAGCTCGAGGCATTTGCGGATGAAGTGCCGGAGGCTGATAAAGCGGGAAGACTCGACCTTCGCAATGTTCAGATGGTAACAATTGACGGTGTGGATGCAAAAGACCTTGATGATGCCGTATCGGTGACTTTTGATGGTGAGAAGTACGAGCTTGGCGTTCATATTGCGGACGTATCGAATTATGTAAGAGAGAAAACGGCTCTTAATAAAGAAGGATATAACAGAGCAACTTCGGTATATCTTGCGGATAGAGTTATTCCGATGTTGCCGAGAAAGCTTTCTAACGGACTTTGCTCATTAAATGAAGGCGTGGACCGCCTTGCATTAAGCTGTATTATGACCATAGATGCAAAGGGTGTTATCACGGACCATAAGATAGTGGAGACTGTGATTAACGTAGACAGAAGAATGAGCTATCCGGATGTTAAAGCGATTCTCGTGGATAACGATCCGGCGCTTTGCGAGAAATATAAGGAACTTGTACAGATGTTCTTCACGATGCGTGACCTGGCAGCGCTTTTACGTGCAAACAGAAAAAAGCGCGGTTCCATAGATTTTGACTTGCCGGAGACGAAGGTAGTGCTTGATGCAAATGGCCATACGATTGATATCGTGCCTTATGAGAGAAATGTCGCTACCAATATGATTGAGGACTTTATGCTTGCGGCAAACGAGACGGTTGCGGAAGAGTATTACTTCAGAGAATTGCCGTTTTTATATAGAAGTCATGAGAAGCCTGATTCCGAGAAGATTGAGGAATTGACGAGTCTTCTTAATAATCTCGGTTATACGCTTAAGGGTAAGCATGGCGAAGTGCACCCTAAAGAAATGCAGAAGTTGCTTGCCAAGATTGACGGAGAGCCGGAAGCCGGTCTTATTATGAGATTATCGCTTCGCTCAATGCAGCAGGCACGATATACTGCGCAGAATCTCGGACATTATGGCCTGGCAGCCAAGTATTACTGCCATTTCACATCGCCGATTCGAAGATACCCTGATTTGCAGATTCATAGAATTATTAAGGAAAACCTGCACGGCAAGCTTAACGAGAAGAGAATCGAGCATTATAAGGATATGCTTGATGAAGTAGGACAGCATTGTTCATCGAGAGAACGTCGTGCCGACGAGGTTGAAAGAGAGACAATCAAGTTAAAGAAGATAGAATATATGCAGGATCATTTCAACGAAGTATTTACCGGTGTGGTTTCGGGAGTTACCGATTACGGTATCTATGTGGAACTGCCGAATACGGTCGAAGGAATGGTAAGAATGGTTGATATTCCGGGAGATTACTATCAGTATGTGGCTGAAGAATTTGCGGTAATCGGCAAGGATACCGGCAAGACTTATAAGCTCGGTATGGAAGTTAAGGTTATGCTTAAGGATATCGACAGACTGTCGCGAACGCTTGATTTTATTTTCGTTGAGGAAGACTAATGAGTACAGATAATTACAAGCTTATAGCTAACAATAAAAAAGCATACCACGAGTATTTTATCGAAGATAAATACGAGGCGGGAATAGAGCTTTTCGGAACAGAGGTTAAGTCTGTCCGTATGGGGCAGTGCTCGATTAAGGAGGCATTCCTTAGAATCGAGAAAGGCGAGATGTGGATATACGGTATGCATATCAATCCTTACGAGAAAGGCAATATTTTCAATAAAGACCCTCTCCGCCCGAAGAAATTGCTTCTTCATAAAGTGGAGACGCGTAAACTCCTTGCTAAAAGCACTGAAGCGGGATATACTTTGGTGCCGCTGCAGGTGTATCTTAAGGGTTCTCTCGTAAAGGTAGAGATAGCGCTTGCAAAAGGTAAGAAATTATATGACAAGCGTGCCGATATTGCGGCAAAAGATGCGAAGCGAGAGATTCAAAGAGAGTTTAAAGCAAGAAATATGTAGCCTTGAAATGAAGGCGCTTTTCTAATATAATGGTTAATACAATTTAATAGCTTGGGCTAGTACCGGTTTCGACGGGGATTATGAAGCTTAAGAAGCGAGTCGTATGGTAATGCGTTAAATGGCCAAATTAAAATTAAACGCTGAAGATAATTTAGCATACGCTGCCTAGTTGCAGCAGTCGCCCTTAGTACACCTACATACCAAGGATCCGACTTCATCTTTGTAGGAAACGACGTTATCAAAGCTTTGAGATGGCGGGCGTATTATGAAGCTACTAAAGCATAAATCCTGTTTGTAGGAGTTATGTGGAGGGAATGTAAAAATACAAACTACACTCGTAGAAGGGCCGGGAATTGGCTTTTGGACACGGGTTCGACTCCCGTCTAGTCCACTAAAAAAGAAGAACTGAAATCAGTTCTTCTTTTTTTATTATCTATTAAGTTCTCTATAAACTCTGGCTAGTGGCAAACCAACCACATTATTGTAATCGCCACTAATCTTCTCAACAAGTACAGCTCC
>JAGAAH010000044.1 GCA_017615375.1 Lachnospiraceae bacterium
TGGTCATATCTTATAACACGAACCTTAGTTGAAACTTAGTTAAAAAAAGAACTTACAAATATTTGTAAGTTCTTTTTTTAACTAAGTTTCAACTAAGGTTCGTGTTATAAGATATGACCATGACAGGGAGATAATCCTTGCGAAAGGAGTTGATAGGATGAAACTAAGACATGAATTCAAACATGAACTTTCATATGTTGAGATGCTTAGTTTAAGATCAAGATTAAAAGCGGTCATGCAGCCTGACCCGCATGCAATAGATGGTAAGTATTTCATAAGAAGTCTTTACTTCGATAACGTGTATGACAAGGCTTTGCGAGAGAAGATAGACGGCGTCAGCAACAGAGAAAAGTTCAGAATAAGGTATTATAATCGCGATACTTCGCGAATAATACTCGAGAAAAAGTCCAAGATATACGGGCTTTGCAATAAGAAGCAGACGTTAATCGATATGGAAACGACCAAAGCGATATGTGAGTGCGATTTAAGAGCACTTGAAAGTAAGACAGATCCATTGGTAGTTGAGTTATATCAGAAGATGCTGACTGAGGGCTTACGGCCTAAAGTAATAGTCGATTACGATAGAGAACCCTTTGTATTCGACGCCGGAAACGTAAGAGTCACACTTGATTATAACATCAGGACGGGACTTAAAAATACGGATTTCCTCAATGCAGATGCGGTTACAATTCCGGTTGTCGATTTGCCGATAATCTTAGAAGTTAAGTGGGATGAGTACCTGCCGGGAATTATAAGAGATGTGGTACAGGTTCCTGCAACGCATACGGCAGCATTTTCAAAGTACGCGGCCTGTAGGATGTACGATTAAAGAATGGGATTTAGTTTAATATAAATTTTAGATTGATTATAAGGAGAGATTATTATGACATTCAGCGATATTTTTAAATCAAGTTTCTTAGAGAACATTGCAAGCGTATCCATCTTGGATATGGTATTATCGGTATTTTTATCACTTTGTATAGGTTTATTCATCTTCTTGATTTACAAGAAGACATTTCAGGGAGTTATGTACTCCTCAAGTTTCGGCGTTACACTCGTTGCACTTACAATGATTTCGAATTTCGTAATCCTTGCTGTTACGAGTAACGTAGTTCTTTCTCTTGGTATGGTCGGCGCGTTATCAATCGTACGATTCAGAACCGCAATTAAAGAGCCCCTTGATATAGCATTCCTCTTTTGGGCAATCGCGGCAGGAATCGTACTCGCAGCCGGCATGATACCTTTGGCAGTATTCGGTTCGGTACTTATCGGATTAGTATTACTTGTATTTGCCAATAGAAAAGCTCATTTGAATCCATATATCGTAGTTTTACAGTGTGAAGATCACCAGGCAGAGAATAACGCGGTTTCTTACTTAAATGAGGTAACCAATAGATGTGTAGTTAAGAGCAAGACGGCAATGAAGGAAAGAATCGAGCTTAACGTAGAAGTAAGAATGAAAGACAGCAACACAGACTTTATCAATACCCTGGCAGATATGGCCGGCGTAAAAAGCGCAGTATTGGTAAGTTATAATGGAGATTATATGGGATAACAAGGGATTGAAGCTGTAAGCGAGCATGCTTGCATGCATCGCTTAACAGCCTCAAGATAGATTAAGGAAGTGATGATATGTCTACAAGTAAGTATTTTGATAGAATTTGCGCGGTTATAGCAGTTTTAATGATAGCAGTTACTGCGGTATTCATGAATGCGGAGTCACTCGGTGCAACTTCGGTGATGCGCTCATACGCTTATGAGGATACGCTTTTTGACACGGATACCGTGCATACAATAGATATAGTAATTGACGATTGGGACGGTTTTCTTGAAACCGCAACCCAGGAAGAGTATGTCAACTGTACAGTCGTAATTGACGGCAAAGCCTACAAGAATGTGGCGATTCGCGCCAAGGGCAATACCTCTCTTACAAATGTAGCCCAGTATGGCAACAATCGCTACAGCTTTAAGCTTGAGTTCGATCATTACGATGATACCAATACATACTACGGACTTGATAAGTTAAGTCTTAATAATGTTATTCAGGATAATACCTACATGAAGGATTATCTCGTATATACATTGATGAGAGAAAACGGTGTGGATGCGCCACTTTGCAGTTTCGTATACATAACCGTTAACGGAGAAGACTGGGGATTATACCTCGCAGTTGAGGCAATTGAGGATTCTTTCCTTAGCAGAACATACGGCAGCTCAACAGACGGAGAACTTTATAAGCCTGATAGCATGAGTATGGGCGGAGGCAAAGGTATGGGCGGTAACGTAGCATCTTCGGAATCCGGCTGGGGTTCATCGGATGTAAAGCTTATCTATACGGATGATGAGTATTCAAGCTATTCCAATATCTTTGAGAATGCCAAGACTGATTTGACGGATGCCGATAAGGACAGGTTAATTGCATCCCTTAAGACACTTAATGAAGGTACTGACATTGAAAGCGTCGTTGATGTAGAAGAGGTTATCAAGTACTTTGTGGTTCATAATTTTGTATGTAACTTCGACAGCTACACGGGTTCGATGATCCATAACTATTATCTCTACGAAGAAGATGGCGTATTGTCAATGATTCCGTGGGATTATAACCTGGCATTCGGAGGTTTTGTAGGCGGATCGGATGCGACAAGTCTTGTGAATTACCCGATTGATTCACCTGTATCGGGCGGTGATACGGATTCAAGACCGATGATTGCTTGGATATTCAATAATGAAGAGTACTTAGAGCTTTATCATCAGTATTTCTCGGAGTTTATCGAAGAGTACTTTGAAAGCGGATATGTATCCGAGCTTATTGATTCAACATATGAGATGATTGCTTCATACGTAGAGTCGGATCCTACCAAGTTCTGTACTTATGAGGAGTTTGAGGAAGGTGTTGCAGCTTTAAAAGAATTCTGCGAGTTAAGAGCAGAAAGTGTTAGAGGACAGATTGACGGAACAATTCCGTCAACTTCCGAAGCACAAAGCGAGGATAAAAGCGCTTTTATAGATGCAAGCGATCTTAGTATAAGTGATATGGGATCTATGGGTAACGGCGGAGGCCCGGGCGGCCAAGGCGGACCGGGAGGTCAAGGCGGCCAGGGAGGTCAGGACGGAAACGGTGGAAATCCACCAACACCGCCTGATGGAACTGATGGTAATCCACCAACACCACCCGGTGGAAGTGATGGAGAAAATCCTCCTACACCGCCGGACGGATTTAATGGGAATGGAGATGGTAGTGATGACAATGACAGCAACGGATTTCCGGGCGGCAATCCTCCTGATATGCCGAATGGCGGAGGCGAAAGCGGAGACGATAACGGATTTCCGGGAGGCGGAAACTTCCCGGGCTTTGGAGGACAAAGCGCAAGCGGTAACGCAGGATTTAACGGACAATTTCCTGGAGGAGAATTCCCGGGTAACGGAGAATCAGGAACAAGTACCGGAACTTTTTCTACCGGAACTTGGATATTACTTGGAGCAAGTCTTGCAGCACTCCTTGCAGGTCTCCTTATAGCATTCTTCTATAAAAAGAAATAATTGAACAAGGGACGGTCCTTTTCACACATTTTTGCACGAAAAGAACCGTCCTTTTAACATTTAAAATGTGAAATGCAATCTATTATAGTATGATAATTATCTTGTAAGCAGTAAGCGAATTTGATATAATCATCAACACGGAGCTGAATAGTTCTTATTTTAGCTTATCAAGCAATCGATTCCGGTTGCTTATTTTCCATTAAATGAACCTGTGAGGGATTATTATTGTCATTTGACAATATATTATAATTATAATATAATTATGAAAGGAGAACTGAATGTTTTTATTTGAATGGGATGAAAGGAAAAACAGAACTAATCAAGAAAAACATGGAGTTTCATTTGAAGAGGCAAGAACGGTGTTTTTTGATGATGAAGCTTTATTAATTACCGATCCGGATCATTCAGAAGATGAGGAGCGTTTTATTATTCTTGGTTTTAGTTTTGAGGGAAATGTGCTGGTGGTTGTTCATTGCTATAGAGCAAATGATTTAATAATAAGAATTATATCAGCGAGAAAAGCTACAAGAACTGAGATAAAACAATATAATGAGCGATTGGAGAGGTGATGATATGAGAGAAGAA
>JAGAAH010000045.1 GCA_017615375.1 Lachnospiraceae bacterium
ATATATCCCTGTCCGGGTTCACCGAAATCTACGCAGGAAACAATACCGTCGGCAACATCGTGCACATCGACGAAGTCATATTCGCCTTTAATTGCAAAAGGAAGCATGCCGTTAATAAAGGATGACAGCATATAAGAGAAACTGCCCATCCCATAGTCGCCGGGGCCGATTATGCCCGATGGAAATACAACATTTGCATTAAGGCCGCGAGCGCACGCGTCAAAGACCATCTTCGTCGCGATGGCCTTGGTGCGTGCATAGTAGCCGGTAACCAAATCAGGGCAAAAAACCGTATCTTCCGTCATGGTTTTGCCGTGCTCTTTTTCAGGTATGGCATGCACGGAACTTACGTATATAAGCTTGCCGACATGCGCTTTTTTACATTGGCGGATTACCGCGGCGGTGCCGCTTGCGTTAATCATGTAGATTCTATACCCAGGATCTGAAGCGACCGAAACCATTCCTGCGCAGTGGATTACGCAAGTTTTCTCGTTGGCGTAGGAGAAAAAATAAGTGAGTGATGCAACATCGCAAAGATCCCCGTAGATTACGGTGACCTTTGGCAGTAGTTTCCTTACGAGAGGGTCTCCCCGTTGTACTAAGGCGTATATTTTATAAGTGTTGTTTTGTTTTAAGAGTGCATCAATAATGGCTCTTCCGAGAAAACCGGTCGCTCCCGTCACCAGGTACCTTTCGTACATAAAACCTCCCCTAAAGAAAACATGTGTTGATTATCTTACACCTTTCCATTATAATTGCAGATACATAGGACAAACAACCGTCAAAGTAGCGTATTTTGTAGGTAAAACGACACTTCGGCGATAAGTGTTGGTAATCGTGAAATTAAGACGCAATTGTTGATTGACGAAAGGGGAAGAGTATGAACAAAAACGATGCAAGAGTCAGATATACGCAGTATGTGCTTAAGGAGTCGTTTTTTAAGCTGCTTAAGAAGAAACCCGTTAATAAGATTACGGTTAAGGAGGTCTGCGAGCTTTCGGGGTTGAATAGGTCCACATTCTATTCGCATTACAGTGACTGCTTCGCGCTTATGGAAGCAATCGAGGATGAGCTTTTATACGATTTTGAAAAAGCGCTTGCCGGAATCAAGGATTATAATGTTGACGATTTAATTGCGGGAATCTATGCGATGATCGATAGGAACGAAGGCGCCTGCAGAGCGCTTATTCTTAACGGTGGTAGCAGCATGATCGTCTATAAAATGATAGAAAACGCCAGAGCAAGAAGCATCGAATTATGGAAAAAGCTCGTGCCGAAAGCAAACGATGTCGAACTCGAGATGCTGTATACCCACCTTTCCAACGGGCTTATGAACGTGGTGGTTCAAGGGTACGATAAGTATAGCCGCGAAGAGATAACGGCGTTTGTAAATAAGATGGTGAGAGGAAGCTTGCGGGAGCTATAAGTGACTTGCTATTTATAGTTTCGTATGGTACGCTACATTTTGTAATAGATAAGCGGACATAGGAAAGGAACGATTATGTCGGATCGAGTATATCATAGAAAAAACGGAAAATGGGAAGCTCGTTATATTAAGGGTAAAAGCGCAACCGGCAAGACTATGTACGGTTCCGTCTTTGCAGATACGCGCGAAGATGCGATAGCAAAACGTGACATGGTCATGGGACGTGACCCTAAGGATATATATACCGCAGCGAGGCTTAACATAGTAATCCTAGGCGCCGGAAGCTATGGACGCGAAGTTAAAGAGGAATTGGAGAAGCTGAAACTATTTAATGAGATAGCTTTCCTTGATGACTATGTCGAAGCACCGGACGTATTGGGTAAGTGCAGCGATGTGGCAAATTATAAATTCCGCTATCCGTGTGCATTTGTGGCAATCGGCGATAATACGATTAGAGAAAAATACGCGAAGTTACTCATAGAAAACGGATTCTTTGTACCGACGATTATCTCGCCTGATGCGGTTGTATCCGCTAAGGCAAAGTTCGGAGTGGGTACTATGATATTTGCACAGGGAAATGTCGGCGCCGCAACGGTCGGTAACTTCTGCTTGGTCCAGGCAAACGGCCTCGTTAACGCAGAAGCGAAGCTTGGTGACTTCAGTAGAATCGATAACGGAGCCATCGTCTTAAAAGGCGAGCAGGTACCGAACGGAATATGGCTAAAACCCGGAAAGATATATGGGGAAGTGTAATAATGGCAGATATGTTAAATCTGTGTGGATGCCTTGCAAATATGGGCGAATAGTGATATTATCATAGATAAGAAGAAGCACCCACTCCTTAGTGGATGCTCCCGAAGTGGATTATATGCTCCTGAGAGCACAGTCCCTCTCGTGGGCCGACGAGAGGGACATTTTATTTCTTCCGGTTGTTTCTCTTGTTGAGAAAGTTCAGAAGTGCAATGAGTAATAAATCAGAGGATATCATTATACCGATAATCGCAATGACTATCGAAATGATTTCATAATCTGTCATATGCACCACCTCCCTTCAATAACTAGTATCTCCGGGAGCAATCCACCTCGTCATGGGTACTTCTTCACTAATTAGTATAACACATATTGAACGAAAAGGGAACGGGTGTTCGATAATAATATTATGATTTAATTATTGGGAACAGATAGATATGATATAAGAGTATAATAGCGCGGCGTAAGCCGCGCTATTTCTTTTTTCCATCCGCTTCATAGATCATATCATCTGCTTCCGTAATGTCAAGCCCAAGCCGCTTCGCGGTGCTACGCAGTCTTGACATCCTGTCACCAGATGAAAACAAGTAATCAAGCGGATGCAAGAGTTAACCTGCCCGGACGGGCGAATATTGCGTTAATACTTGCGGATATTGAGAATTCTTTGTATAATTATTAAAACAAATGTATGAGAGGGAGATGGTAGTTATGCTTGAAAAGAATGAGATAGTTTTTGTTACCTTTTTGTTATATCAGCTCTCTGCTGCATGGCATATATCTCCATCGGAAGTATACAAAAAGTTAAATCAAGCTAACGCAATAGACGGGTATATATTGCCATGTTATGATACGCTTCATACATTGGGAAGTAAGTATCTTGTTGAAGATATCACAGAACTTATGGAAGAAAGAGGTGTGCCGGTATGATAGTTTATCATGGAAGTTTGATGGAAATACAGTCGCCGAACATATTACATTCCAAGGCATATCTTGATTTTGGAAAAGGGTTCTATGTGACTACATATCCGGAGCAAGCTGAAAGATGGGCAAATATTATGCGATTGTTAATGATGC
>JAGAAH010000046.1 GCA_017615375.1 Lachnospiraceae bacterium
AACGATTACGTCAGCTACGATGCACATAACAACCCATACTATTGTAATAAGAGCTGCCATCGAAACACCTACAGTCGCCATTTCATGTAACATTTCTGCCGTATCGCCAGGATTTGACATAGCTGTCAAGAATGGGAACCAAGGTGCAATCTCACCATGCCATAAATGCTCGAATGCAAGAAGTACTACGCCGCCCCAAAGCATATAAGTAAGCCATTTGAACTTTCTGCTAAGCGGAATCTTCTTAACTTCATCGTTAGCCTTTGTGCCAACTTCCTTCTTCTCAGCACCCTTCTCTACTGCTGTAACAACAATAGCTTCTGCTGCAGATACTAAAAAACATGCCATAATTATTTCCTCCTTCTTGAAGGCAGAGCCTCCGATTATTATTTATGTTATAGCAATTTTTAACCAAATTAATTATTTAACGGTTTCCAATATATCATTCCCATATTCATCAGGGATTCATCATTAAGATAACCGTCAACGCTGTTTCTCGCAAAATAGTCCTTGATAAAAGCTATCGACTTATCATTATCTAGTCCGAATATCTTTAAATACGTCGGCATACTTGCAAGAAGTTCTTCCAACGAAGTTTTGTATTCGCGCTTAAAAGACCTGTTAGCTGTCATAACCTCACGGCCCATAGCTTTTAGCACATTAAGATATGTATCGTAATCGGTTACCATTCCTTCAGGATGTATGTTAAGCTCGCCCATCATGGCTTTCCTATGCTTATCGTATGACCCTGCCATAACGGTTACCAATACGCAATATCCCGAAGTCATCGATTCCATTTTCTTAATCTCGTCGATATTACAAATCGCCGGACACATGGACGAAAATGATACATCGAACCTTTCCGTAACCGAATAATCCTCCCAAGGAGTATCCGTAACTTCAATGTTATCAAGATTGGTCTCTTCCGCTCTTTTCTTGACTATATCAAGAGCAGTTTTGTTAATATCCATTGCAACAACGGACTTTACAATTGGCGCTATTCGAAATGTATATCCTCCGACTCCGCAACCTATATCAATAACGGTAGTATCGGAATTAAGTATACCCTTATCGGTTAATTCCGTAATAAACTCATCATTATTCTTCGGAATGGAAAATCCCGCTTTCAGCATCGGTTCGTACACATATGAATAGTAAGGCTCCCACAGATTCATTCGCTTCTTTCTGTCGTCAACCGTACCATAGCGGTATTTTTCTTCCCATTTAAGTGCTTCTTCTTTCAGTATATCCGCCATGTATACTCCTCATCAGCCAATAAAAATAAGGGGACAGACTTTCATCAGAAAGTCTGCACCCCTTCATAAAGTGCAATAATCCATAAAATAAATCATAAATAATTATCAAACGCTATTCATAGCGAAATGCAAGGCTTCATACCCAACACATTAATTATATCGGATATGACAATATGCGTCAAGGCTTTGCCTATTATTCATTCAAGGATTCCGTAAGCTTATCTACGGCTTCTTCAATTAATTTCTTTAAATTGGTTCCGGTTACACCTACCACATAATTATTGCAGCTATTTACCGGAATAAAGAATTTCTTTGCATGACTGCTTCCTACCGCAACCGCCATTCTTTCCGTTATCTCTCCGTACATGGAATTTGCAACGGCAATTCCTATAGGGCCGATTATGTAATCCGCATCAGTACTGCAATATACCGCAGAATTCTCTCCCGTTGCGGCATGATCCGCACCGCTTTTAAGCATTGCTTCCATCGCAATCGAATTGGTACCGACTCCGATAATCTCAACTTCCATCTCGCGCTTTTTAATCTCGGCTATAACTTTGCTTCCGATTCCACCACCCTGAGCATCTATAACAAGTACTTTTTTCATTTTCATCCTACCTTCTACTTCTTAATCTTAAGTGCACGTAATATTTCCTTTTGTTCGGGAGTAATTCTGTAACTTTCGATTGCTTTTTGTATCGCCTTATTGTGCGTCCATGTGTCGAGCGCATTTCCTTCGATGAAAGGAAATACCGCATCATACTGCTTTGCAAGCGCAGTTGCAAAATACCACGCAATCATCATATTGATATAATACTCGTCGGAGCGAACTTCCGCAACCATCTTAGGATATTTCATATCAAAATCCTCGTCAAGAAAATGCTCCATAAGCATACCGATTGCAAATCTGACCGTGTAGGTCTTGTCATCTTTAATCCATTTTTCAATATGGGATAAAAGCTTATGCCTGTGCTTCTTGAATACCTTCGGGGACATCTGATCGCAGGTTGCCCAGTTATCGACATACGGGAGAAACTCTTCCAGATAATCGATGCAGGTTTCATAGTCTTTTATTTCCGATATGATAAACGCATGAAGCTGATTCTCATCAAAGTATGAATGTGGTAACGTATTAAGAAATGACTTAAGGTCTTCGGATTTAGATGTATCCTTAACGAGGGCCTTGGCGTATTTCCTAAGTTCCGGGGTACGAATACCGATGAAATAATCCTTACTGACGTTAGGGATGAGCTTGGATTGGAAATCGCGATAGGCGAGGTCCTGTAAGCTAAAGAGATGTTGTTGTATACTATGCATATTACAATCCTCTAAATATGATTATTACGTGCTATTTTTATATTAAATCAAATTATCCCGTATGTCTATATATATGCTTTACGGAATAAACTATAGATTAATGCATTTAACCCGTAGGCGTTTTAGATACTCCTACGGGCTATTGGGTAACTTTAATTGATTATCCCGTAGACGACAATAAGGCTGCTACGGGATATTTAAATGTTTTTATTATTTGGTCCGTAAACAGAGACAAGATGACTACGGGATAATCAATGATTTCAGCCGAATAGTCCGTAGACGACGACAAGGCGGCTACGGGTCATTTAATGATTTTAGTTATTTAGTCCGTAAGGGAAAGAGAATTGACTACGGGATAGGGTGAAAAAGCAAGAAAATGGCCCGTAGTTAGCGGGTGAAACGTGCGAGAGGGGGATTTGCTCTCGCCTTCGGCTCGGTCGTTGCTAAACGCCGTCCACCGGACGGCAGCAACCTCTCCACCGCTTCGCGGTGTCGGACACGCAACCTCCCCCCTCTCGGTACTAAAAAAAGCAGGACCATCGTCCTGCCTTTTTTTAGTAGCGAGAGGGGGATTTGAACCCTCGACACCGCGGGTATGAACCGCGTGCTCTAGCCAACTGAGCTATCTCGCCAAATATCAGCGGGTCTTTCTCGACCCGCTTTGCTAGTATAACATTATATGACGGCTTACGTCAAGTAAAAAATGCTATTTATTTGAAATATTTTACGCCGGATTCAAAGATCTGCATATCCTGATTTCCGTAAATGTTAATTGCCACATAATCGCCTCTTCTTTCGGCATGTGCCATCTTACCGAATACTCTTCCGTCAGGTGATGTGATTCCCTCGATTGCCATGTACGAACCGTTGATATTCCACTCTTCATCCATGGATGCGTTACCGTTAAGATCAACGTACTGCGTTGCAACCTGTCCGTTGGCAATTAACTTATCTAACCACTCTTTATTCGCTACGAATCTTCCTTCACCGTGTGATGCAGGGATTGCATATACTCCGCCAAGAGTTGCATTCTGTAACCATGGTGACTTATTGGATACTACCTTCGTATATACAACCTTCGAAATATGACGTCCGATTGTATTATATGTAAGTGTCGGCGAATCTTCCTTCTGTGTCATTACTTCACCGTACGGTACAAGTCCTAACTTAATCAATGCCTGGAATCCGTTACAGATACCGAGTGCCAATCCGTCGCGCTCTTTTATTAGCTTATTTAATTCTTCCGTAAGTACTTCATTTCTGAAGGCTGTTGCAAAGAACTTAGCAGATCCGTCAGGCTCGTCTCCTGCGGAGAATCCGCCCGGGAACATTACTATCTGTGCGTTTGCAATTTCCTTCTTATATACTTCAACGGATTCTCTAATCTCTTCTTCTGTCTGATTAAGGAATACCTTTGTCGTAACCGTTGCTCCGGCACGCTCGAATGCCTTAGCCGAATCATATTCGCAGTTCGTACCAGGGAATACCGGTATGAATACATGCGGCTTAGCTACCTTATTCTTGCATACGTATACATTCTTCTCTTCGTAAAGCTTGGTAGGAATGCTTTCCGTACCTTCAACTGCCTTCTCAGGGAATACCGTAAGTAATGGCTTTCTCCAAGCAGCAATTGCTTCTTCCATAGGAATATTGACATCCTCGTAGAAGAAATCCTGCTCCTCGCAAGTCTCACCTACATGAACAGCCATTCCTGAATTAACTATCTCATCAAGATACTCGCCTGAAACTTCCGCGATTATATTACCATAGCCCGGTCCGAATACGGTCTCGCGAGCCACTTCTTCGTAGATATCGGCACCAATCTTATTACCGAAGCCCATCTTCGATACTGCTGCCGCAATACCATGTTCATCAAGCGCATACGCAGCCTTAATCTTGCCTTCTTTTACAAGCTTATGGAAGTAATCATATACCTTCATTACCTGCTCATAATCCGGCTTATCATATTCATCCTTACGAATTCTGAATAAAAGCAATGCATCGCCTGCATCTTTAAATTCAGGGCTTACAATATCGCCTTCGCTTGCAACGTCTACCGCAAAAGAAATCAATGTAGGCGGTACGTCTATATCGTTAAAAGTTCCCGACATGGAGTCTTTTCCGCCGATAGACGGTAACTTGTAACCCATCTGTGCGTCATAAGCACCAAGAAGTGCAGATACAGGCTCGGAATATCTTTCCGGTTCACCTGTCATTCTCTTAAAGTACTCCTGGAACGAGAATCTTATCTTCTTATAATCTCCGCCCGTTGCAACAATCTTAGCGATTGAGTCTGTTACCGCATAGATTGCACCATGATAAGGGCTCCAGGATGAGATATATGGATTGAATCCGTAACTCATCATTGTAACCGTATCCGTCTTACCCTTAAGAAGCGGGAGATGTGCAACCATAGCCTGAGTCTCTGTTAACTGATACTTACCGCCATAAGGCATAAGCTCGGTTCCTGCGCCGATAGATGAGTCAAATCTCTCAACAAGACCCTTCTGTGAGCACTCATTTAAATCAGATAATGTCTTAAGCCAAAGCTCTCTTACATCACCATCATAAGATACTTTAAAGTAATTCTTCTTCTCATCAGGCATTAAAACCTTAACGTCTGTCTCCTGATGAGCACCGTTGGTATCAAGAAAAGCTCTTGATAAGTTAACTATCTCTTTGTCTCTCCAGTTAAGTACGAGTCGAGGCTCTTTTGTTACTTCAGCAACTATTGTCGCTTCAAGGTTTTCTTCAGCCGCATACTTTAAGAAACTATCAACATCCTTAGGATCTACGACAACCGCCATACGTTCCTGCGACTCTGAAATCGCAAGTTCCGTACCGTCAAGTCCCGCATACTTCTTTGGAACCTTATCAAGATTAATCTTAAGACCGTCTGCAAGCTCACCTATCGCAACGGATACGCCGCCTGCACCAAAGTCATTACATTTCTTGATTAAAGAAGCTACTTCTTCTCTTCTGAATAATCTCTGAATCTTACGCTCTGTAGGTGCATTACCCTTCTGAACCTCTGCTCCGCAAGTAGTAATGGATTCCGTAGTATGTACCTTGGATGAACCCGTTGCACCACCGCAACCGTCACGTCCCGTTTTACCGCCGAGTAATATGATTACATCACCCGGATCTGAAGTAAGTCTTTTCACGCATCTTCTAGGAGACGCACCCATTACGGCACCTACTTCCATACGCTTTGCAACATAGTTTGGATGATAGATTTCCTTAACATAGCCTGTTGCAAGTCCTATCTGGTTACCGTATGAACTATATCCTGCTGCCGCAGAAGTTACTATCTTTCTTTGCGGAAGCTTTCCTTCCAATGTATCAGCTACAGGAACCGTAGGATCTGCGGCACCCGTTATTCTCATTGCCTGATATACATAAGAACGGCCCGATAACGGATCACGAATAGCTCCGCCAAGACATGTAGCGGCACCACCGAAAGGTTCGATTTCTGTCGGATGGTTATGTGTCTCATTCTT
>JAGAAH010000047.1 GCA_017615375.1 Lachnospiraceae bacterium
ATGAGGTAAAAAATGTACGAAGAGAGAATCTTAAGAACTCTTACCATTCAAAGCTTACACATAAAAGAAGTCGAATTTGGTGAGAAATTCGCCCTATCGCGCCTTAACGCAGAAGGGGAAACTCCCAATTACTATAAGCTTTCAATTCCTAACACAATTTCAGAAAATATCGCGGAAGAAGAATTAATCTCTTCCCTTAACATAAGAATAATAAAGCCTTACGAACATCACGTGCATATCGAATCCGTAATGGATATATTCCCGATTAGTGTCAAAGTCTTAGGTAAACTCGGTGAAGGCACATCAAGAACCCTAACCGGTGTATACGGTATGATTTGCGGATGCGACGAAAACCACGTACCGGTTTGCGCTTTTGGCGAGTCATCCGGATACCTCGATGAGCAGGTAATGCTTGATAAAGCAGGAACTCCTTCATCTACTGACTATATCATCTGCTTTGATGTTATATTAAAGAAAGATGCGGGCTTTTCAAGATCGGGTCCCGATGCCGCACATCGCGCAATCGATAATTACTGTCAGCCTTTACGCGATATTCTTAAGATGAAAAAAGGCGCAGATTCTACCGAACAGCATGTCTATAATGATATAGAGCGCGTCGGTGCACCTAAAGTCGTATTGGTTAAGCTTGTATCGGGTCAAGGCGCAATGTACGACACGCACTATTTTCCTGCAGAGCCTTCGGGCTTTAACGGAAGTCACTCAATAATCGATTCAACGGGTTCGCCTATATATCTTACTCCAAACGAGTACAGAGACGGCGCGATTCGTGCACTTTATTAGGAGGTTATCATGGGAGTAGGTCCTTCAACCAAAGAAACAACTTTACACCACTTTAGAGACCCCTTATGTGCAATTCTGTCCGATGATACGGATATCGATTTTAGCGGTGTAATTATTGCGGGAATTCCGCAGGATAATGTTAATAAAGAATTTACGGGGCGTCGTGTCGGCGCACTTATCGAAGGAATGCGCGCAAACGGTGCCATTGTCTCCGCCGACAGCTGGGGCAATACCAATATAGACTTTGCATCGGCAATAGAATCAATAGGCGAACGCAATATTCCCGTAGTCGGAGTAAGCTTCGTAGGCACGCAAGGACAGTTTGTCGTAACCAATAAGTATATGGATACAATCGTAGACATCAATAAAAGCGAGGAGGGCATAGAAACTACGGTTCTTGGTGAAAACTCACTCACTTTAACGGATGCAAGGAAAGCGCTTGCGCTGCTTAAATTAAAAATGCGTAATCAAAATTCCTAAAAATGGGAGGCAAAGCCTCCCATTTTCTTATTTATGCTTTCTTTTTTCTTTCCGTTTCCTTACCGGACCACGCGGTAATACCACGATTATCAAGATATGCCATAACAGGCTTTGCGGACCTTCTTGAAGTGCCAAGCAAATCACGAAGTGACGCAAATGAAATAATATCTTCCTTTTCGAAAAACTTAATAACCTTATCTTCTATTTCTCCTGCTACTTCCGTAGTCGTGTAGAAGTCATCATTAATCTTAACGATTCTGTCTTCGAGGCAATAGCTTTCGATAAGGTCGGCATAATCCGTATCGGAAAGTGCTTGCGGTTTTAATTCCTTAATACCAATAAAGTCCGTACCGTGAGCTTTAAACTCTTTCAATAATCTGTCAAGTACTCTTTCATACGTATCGTCATGCGTTACTTCATATCCGTTAAGCATAACTCTGTCATTTTCGATACTTATTAATCCGTCACCTACAAGTCTCTCAAAATAAGCATCAATCGCAAAAGGCTCAAAAGCCTTCAGAAACTTATTCTTAATCTCAAGCTTATTTTCATACGACTTATACGGCCTATTCTCCAATGAGCTTTTAATATAACTTACAATTGCATTTCTTATGTTGTCTTCGGTTTCATAAGAAAGATAGTAATTCTCCTTCTTGGAGGCAAGTACGAATACTTCCTTATTATCGATAATCTCGTCCATTTCCGTTCGAAAATCATCTTCCGCAATTTCCGATATGGTACGTAATTTTGAATCCTTTATAGGCGCATTTTGCTCTTCTATTAAATGAATAAGTGCTTCTTTTGCCTTATTGTTAAACTGATTATCAAGCTGCTTTATTACCTTCTCATCATTGCGCTTTTTCTTAACCGCATTGGCATTAATAATGCTTCCACCGCCTATTGTCTCAAGCGGCGATAAGAATCTTATTACAAATCTATCTCCTCGCCTAACCGCTATCTCGCGTTCCAAGACAAGTTCCGCATACGCTTCATCACCGGGCATCAATACATCCTTATTAAGCAATACAACTCGTGCCGTAACTTCGTCAGTACCTATATGAAAATGCACTCTCTGCTGATTCTTAATGCTTCTTTCCACATGCTTAAGGAGCGACAGATTAACATCGATTCTGGTTGTGGGCACAATTGAACCGGGCACTGCTATAACCATACCGCGCTTAATATCTTCCTTCTTGACACCCTGTAATAAAAGCGCCGTCCTCATACCGGCATTGGCGTCATTTACAGTTTCTCCGTGAGACTCTATCGATTTAACCTTGGTCTTAATACCTATAGGGTATATCGTAAGCTCTTCATCAACATGGACATTACCTTCAAGAACGGTTCCGGCAAGAACCGTACCAAGACCTTTAATCGAGAGAATTCTATCGACAGGAAGGCGGAATTGTCCCTTGGTATCGTGTGATCTTACTATATTCTTCTTTGCATCGCAAATAAGAGAAATCAGCTTATCAATATTAATATTCTTAACGGCACTTACCCTAACCTTAGGCCACTTTTCCGCAACCGTACCCTTAAGCTTCTCAGTTATCTCTTCTTCCATAAGGTCCGCAAAGTCAGGCTCCACCATATCGCACTTGGTAAGTACCACGATACCGGATGACACATTAAGCTCCTGCAATATATCCATATGCTCCACAGTCTGCGGCATTACACCTTCATCAAGTGCAATTACAAGAAGTACGAGGTCCATTCCGCATACACCCGATAGCATATTCGGAAGAAACTTCTCATGTCCGGGCACGTCAATAATACCTGCCCTGGTCTTATCCGGCAAGTCGAAATACGTAAATCCGAGTTCTATTGTAATTCCGCGTTCCTTTTCTTCCTTTCCGGTATCAAGATCTCTGCCGGTTAGAGCTTTTATCAAAGCAGTCTTACCATGATCTATATGGCCGGAAGTCCCGATTATAAAGTGCTCCACTACTTAAATTCCTTCCTACAGATATCAGCCACAATCTCAAATTCGCTTTCATCAATCGTTCTTAATTCAAGTATCGTGCTGTTACCTTCGCATCTTGCAATAATCGGCTTATCCGCCTTACGCAAATTGGCCGTATGCTTATTGGCAGATACCTTACTGTCTTCTATTGCGATTGCAACGCCCTTTAAAACCTCATCAGGCAGCGAACCGCCGCCCGCCAGATTCTCGGTATCGATAATACTCAAGCTTACATTTGCAGGTAACTTTCCAATTCGTTCTTTCAATGCTTTCGCCTTTAAAGTAAGCTCTTCTTTACTTGCCGTTAACATAGAAAGTACCGGAATGTTCTTAACCGCATATGCCTTATCTCTGTACATTGCAAAGATTTCCGCAATAAGCAATGCCTGCATCTTATCGATTCTCATTGCTCTCGTTAGCGGGTGCTTTTTGCACATATCTATATATTTCTTCTTACCAACAATAATACCTGCCTGCGTGCCGCCAAGCAGCTTATCTCCGCTAAATGACACGAGGTCCACGCCTGCAGCGACACTCTCCTGAACTGTCGGCTCATGGCGAAGTCCGTATCTGGAAAGATCCACCAATACGCCGCTTCCCAAATCTTCGATTACAGGAATGTCGTTTTTATGCGCAAGCTTAACAAGGTCTTCGCGTTCAACCGAATCGGTAAATCCTACGACCTTATAATTACTTGTATGCACTTTAAGTATTGCCGATGTCTTGTCGGTAATGTTGTCTTCATAATCACTTAAATGCGTCTTATTCGTCGTTCCGACTTCTATCATCTTGGCATTTGAACGCTTGATGATATCCGGAATTCTGAACTTGCCGCCAATCTCTATCTGTTCACCGCGAGATACGATAATTTCACGCCTCTTACCTATTGCAGAACACATAAGTAAAACCGCCGATGCGTTGTTATTAACAGCCATTGCTGCTTCCGCACCCGTAATCTCGCAAATTATCTTCTCTATATGTTCGTATCTTTCGCCTCTCGCACCTTTTTCAAGATTATACTCAAGGTTCATATATCCGCTTAAGCAATCGGATAACTTCTTAACAAGACGCCTCGGAATCGGAGCACGTCCGAGATTTGTGTGTAAGACTATTCCCGTTGCATTAATTACCCCTTCTAACGTCGAATAATCCTCTTTTGACGCTTTTGTGCCTATCTCGGCTATTATTCCCGATATTCTTTTATCCATGCTTATTTCGTCCGTAATGACGCCGTTAAGGACATCCTGTCTTATCGACTCTACCACATCATTAACAGCCTCTTTAACAGGCTCTTTTCCTTCTGACAATATGAGTTCTTTCAATTCTTCATTTTTCAATAATACATCCACCTTAGGAAGCTTCTTTAACAATTCTTTCTTCATAACACTACCTCAAACTGTCATTAAATCACAAGAACCCCTATAAAGGTTTCGGTCGAAGCCTTTACAGGGATTCCCTTAGTACTGCGTAGTCCCGCATATAAAAAGCCAATCCGACTTATTTATTTTGCATTCTTATATAAGTTCTCTTCTCTTGTCTTAGGATCGATTCTCTTTCTCTCGCCCATATTGCAGATATAAAGAATAATTCCTACAGCCATCCATCCAAGGAACATCCATACTGCCATGCTACCCATGAATACAGGGTTCTTCGGAATGAATAAAAGCACGAAAACTACTGTGGATACGATAGCCGCAAACCAAGCCATCGGAAGTCCGCCCGGAATCTTGAACGGTCTGTTCGCATTCGGCATTGTCTTTCTAAGACGAATCAAGCAATATGACGTAATAAGCCATGAAAGAACGAATGCTGCTGCCGAAAAGCTCGTTACCGCATCTATAAGACCGATTCCAAGGAATGGTCCGATAAGTGATAAAATAAGGCACACAATAAGTCCCGCACGCGGTACACCATTCTTATCCTTCTTTGCAAATACGGAAGGAATAAGTGATGCTCTTCCCATTGCCATAAGAAGACTTGCCGACGCCATAAAGAAACCGTTCCATGTAGTAAACAATCCTGCAATCGAACCCAAAGTAATAAGCCAATAAAGGAATGTACCAAGTCCGCCTGAATAGATTAACTTAAACATCTCTGCTGCTGCAGGAGAATTAAGCTTATGGAAATCTTCCCAAGGCATTCCGAGACCGAAACAGAAAAGTAAAACCGAGTAAAATACGCAAGCCAAACCTACGGATAATACTACCATCTTACCTACGTTCTTAACATCTCCGCCTGCTTCTTCGATACCCTGCGGAATTGTCTCGAATCCTGCAAGGAAGAACGGTGCTGTAGCAAGAATCGCAAGACAACCGCCGATGAAATTCGAATGAGTCAATCCCTCTTTAACCGCGCCATCATAAATCGGCTGTAAATTATGGAAATTACCCTTAACGGTTGCAAATACGGCACCGATAATTGCTGCTCCCACAAGGATTATACAAAGTACTTTCTGTACGCTTGCTGCTGCAGCAAGACCTCTCATATTAATCAAAAACAGTAATATCGAAAATACCGTTCCGATAATAATGGTTACAAGATAGATATTGGTGCCTGCCAATGTATATAACGGCTTGCCGCTTATAATTCCCGGGAAAAGCTAACTTAACATTGTTGTAATCTGAATTGCTTCCCAAGGAATAATCGATACGAAAGCACCAAATGCAGCCCAACCGGATATAAGCGATATTTTCTCACCAAATGCCTTATAAGCAAATGCCATACCGCCGCCTGCTACAGGAAGCATCGGTACAAGCTCGCAATATACAAGTGCGATAGGAATCATCATAACAAGCGCCATAATGTATCCCAAAGCTGCAGGTACCGGACCTCCGCAGTTAGCCATCCAGTTATTAATGGACACTGCCCAGCCTACGCCGACGATGGCTCCGAATCCTATACAGAAAAAGTCAAGTGCGCCGACGCCTTTTTTATTATTATTACTCATTTTTCAATATACCTCTGTATCAATTAAATCTGTGCAAATGCCTGCTTAAAGTCTGCAATAATATCCTCGATATTCTCAAGACCTACAGAGATACGAACCAAACCTTCGTCAATATCTGCTGCCTTTAATTCTTCAGGAGAATATGTCGAATGTGTCATTGAAGCCGGATGCTCAACAAGTGTCTCTGCATCACCCAAAGATACTGCGATAACGCACATCTTAAGGGAGTTAACAAACTTCATACCTGCGGCCTTTCCACCTTTAACCTTAATGGAAACCATACCGCCGAATCCGTTATGCATCTGCTTAGCTGCAATATCATGACCCGGATGAGTTGCAAGTCCCGGATAATCAATCTCCGTAACCTTTGACTCTGTCTGTAGGTATTCAACAAGCTTAGCTGCATTCTCGCAGTGACGCTGCATACGAATCTCCATTGTCTTAAGACCTCTTAAGATAAGGAATGCTTCCTGAGGTCCCATAACGGCACCTGTCATATCCTTAAGGCCGAACATCTTAACATTTGTGATGAATTCCTTTGAACCTACAACGAAGCCCGCGATAACATCGCCGTGTCCGTTAAGATACTTGGTTGCGGAATGAATAATAGCATCTGCGCCAAGCTCCAATGGTCTCTGGAGATAAGGAGTTGCGAATGTATTGTCGCAAACTACCATAATTTCAGGATTATATTCATGTGCAATCTTAGCTACCGCAGCGATATCCGTAATCTTAATTGTCGGGTTAGCCGGAGTCTCAAGATATACACAACATGTATTCTTCTTTAAAGCTTTCTTTACGTTTTCAGGATCTGAAGTATCAACGAAATCAACTTCAACACCGTAACGTGTCATACCGTGGTTAAGATAAGCAAAAGTACATCCGTATAATGTCTTATCTGCGATAATATGCTTACCTGCGCCTGCGATTGTCCAAAGACATGATGATACAGCACCCATACCTGATGAACATGCAACTGCTGCCTCAGCTCCTTCAAGTGCTGCTACCTTTTCCTCGAGAAGATTGGTTGTCGGATTACCGAGACGAGTATAGATAAATCCTTCCTCTTCTCCTGCAAAACACTTACCACCCTGCTCGCAATTATCAAAATAAAATGTCGATGTCTGATAAATCGGCATCGCGAGGGAACGATATCCCTTCTCCCTAGTTACTCCCGCATGAATTGCG
>JAGAAH010000048.1 GCA_017615375.1 Lachnospiraceae bacterium
AATGCCTTCTTGAGTTCATCGGTAGAGTACGGGCAATCTATCTGTAAGAGTCTTGCAGATTTAACAAGTCTCTTATAATGATCTTCAAGTCTGAATGCATACAGTTTATGAGTATCCTCGTTATAATAACAAGGAATGCCTTCGAACACATTGAGTCCAAACTGCGATGTGGGCGAAAGCACATTTATCTTGGCATCATTAACATGGAGGAGTTCTCCGTTAAGCCATATCAATCTCTCTGAAACTTCATATTTCATCTATATATCCTCTTGATATTTAATCAGGTATGTGAGCAAGCCTGATTATTTCTTCTTCAGCTTTTCTGGCTGCTTCTTCATCACTCAAGGATGAATCTTCTTTATTCTCGTAAATCTTATCTTTCTTGAATACTCTTGCCACAGAGCCAAAGAGTATTTGCAAGTCAGACACAACACCATATCGATTATAACATTCTACGTACTGATTGTCATATCCGACTATCTCGACCCAGCGTATGTCATTTCTTCCCATAACCTGTGCAAGTCCGTTAAGTCCGGCTTTTACCTCAAAACGCTTCTTGTAGCGTTTGTTAAGTGTTTCAAAATCTCCAAGCTCGTATGTTACGCAGGGTCTCGGACCCACGACACTCATATCGCCTTTTAGAATATTAAATAACTGCGGAAGTTCATCAAGGCTTGAATTTCTTAAGAACCGTCCCACCTTGGTTACCCTGGGGTCATTTTCATAATTGAAGAGCCCTGCTCCCATAGATTCCGCATTCACAACCATGGACCTAAACTTGTACATGCTAAAGATTCGTCCATTCTTGGTCCGTCTTCCCTGCTTGAAGAAAATCGGACCGGGCGAATCAATTTTGATAGCTATAGAAAGAATAATCCAAAGAGGAAGCAAAAGAATAATAAGAATACCCGAAGAAATAACATCGAACAATCTCTTTATGAAGTTATTGATTCCCCTAAAAACTGTCATACACTAATTCCATCAAAAATTGTAAGTAATAAATAAATCATCAAAGGTCTCTGCTCGCTTGATAAGCTCTGCCTCCGAGCCGCTGATATCAACAACAGGAACGTTGGTGAAAATAAACGGTGGCTTCATAACGACCGAATATGAACCGCAATTGCTGAATACCGCATAATCTCCAACTCCAAGTTCTCCTTGGTAATCTTTGTAAAGATAATCGGACTCTATGCATGTATAACCGGCTATATCTATTGCATCATAATACTTCCGAGACTTACTGCAGGAAATAATCTCCATAGGAGGGTTAATTCCCGACATGCTGATATTTTTCTGCGAACCGTTGGCAGAAGCAATTGCTTTGCCTCGAACATCCTTAATCGTCTCTATACAACACACATATCGCATACAACTGGCCGCGACTGCTGTTCCGGGCTCAAGCATAAGGATTGGTGCATCTTGTGTATCCTTAAAATACTCGGCGAAAAGTCTTGCCGAGCGAGATGCATAATCATCAAAGCATACCGGCGCCACGCCCAATTGGGTACGAAGACTTTCCGGCATGGCACCAAATATTCCACCACCAAGATCGACTCTTTCAGGCGCTATTCCAAACTTCGTCTTTACATGCTCATACACTTTAAGCATGCCTTCTGTTCTTTTAGTCCAGTATTCCGGACTTCTTTTGGCGAAATGTGCCTGAAGCTCAGCAAGCTTCATATTGTTCGTCTCGGCTATTTCCTTCAGAATCTTATCAAATTCGTCTGAATCGACATCAATTCCGAATCGTGATATTACGCTATCACCGACTTCGTAATTACAACGTACTCCGACGTTCAAAGTGGTTTTCGGATTATCCGATGCAAGTTCTTTAATATACTTAAACTCTGAATAAGAGTCTATATTGACCGTACCGCCATTAAGCAGCACTTCTTTGACCATTTCTTTGTTCTTGACAGGACCGTTCCAAATGATATGCTCATATTTCACACCGCTTTTGAGTGCAATCTTGGCCTCCATATCGGATACAACTTCTGCATATCCACCTAACCTGTCAACGATTTTAACAAGTTTAGGTGTGTAATTGGTCTTGTAGGAATATGCTATATTGTAGAGAGGATAATACTTTTTAAATGCCTCCGCCAAATTACGACAGTTTTCCTCAAACACATCCGAATCAAGTATGTAAAAAGAAGTCCCATATTTATTTGAAAGGCTTTCTAAAAGATCTTTGGTAAGAGCCTTCATTTATCTATTCTCCGCTCCTTTGTCTTACGACTTTTGCAACGCCTTCTATAAGTTTGCTGCGATTATTTTCATATTCTTCCTGCGAATAATGCGACGCTACTTCCTCATATTCACGCAACTTAGTCAGCTCGCCGCTTATGATTCTCTCTATTTCTTCAATGTCGGGAACCTTAGATGTATCACAAAATGCTCGCGAAAGAATTGCTCTGGTCGAGCCAAGTCTATAGTGCTCGGAAATGACTAATTCTGCAGGAACGTCTCCATATCCAAGCCTTGCTATACCGCCAAAACCATAAGGGATTCCTGCTTCAGATATTTCCTTACAAATCTTCTCTACTGTGCCATTAGCCAGTAATTCAAACATAAACTTTA
>JAGAAH010000049.1 GCA_017615375.1 Lachnospiraceae bacterium
CAATAACCGCAACCGTAAGATTAACGGCGAAGTTAAGCAGGGTGGTCATAATACTCTCGCTGTAGAGAATATTGGTTCCGAACAGGGCATTAAGCAGGATAAAGAATGCCGTATTAAAGAGCAGGAGGGTCAGGGATGAAAATACTGTTACAACCCTGCTCTTATCCTTGGAGCTCTTGTCAACCATACGGTAGATAAGTCCTGCCAGAAGGCCGAAAACAATTCTCGTTCCGACGGCAAGAATCACGCTGTATAGGGGATTGCCGCTCTGGATGGGGGAGAATAATACATCTATTCCCGTGCAGTAGAAGGACATTGCCTTCCACATGCTGGTTAAACCAAAAATAAGTCCAAGAGCAGTACTCTCAAGAGGTCCTAACAGCATGGCACCGGCGAACACAGGTATATTGGCGAAGGTCAAAGTAGCTCCGCCTATCTGTATGTACCCGATTGCCGAAAAAGCGATGATAAACTCAAGCGCCATCAGGACCGACATGATGTACAGTTTTGCTCTCTTGGACTTAATCATTTGATGGTCTCCTTATTACTCTGCCAGCACGTCATCCTCTCCTACGGGTAAAATGAGTGCAAGCAGCATTCCGATAACTGCGGAAAGTGCCAGACCTGAGATTGTTACAGTCTCCGTAATGGGGATACTGTCGCATCCGATACCGACTACGAAAATAAGTGCAGCAATCATAAGGTTACGGCTGTTGCCGAAGTTGAGTCGGGAGTTAATAAGAATTCTTACGCCGACTGCCGAAATCATTCCGTAAAGCACGATACTGATTCCGCCTGTTACAGGGCCCGGAATTGATGTGATAACTCCGCCGATCTTACCGAATATACCAAGGATAATCGAGAATACTGCAGCGATTCTGATGATTGAAGGATCGTAATTCTTGGTAACTGCAAGAACACCTGTGTTCTCGCTATATGTTGTATTTGCAGGGCCACCGAGTAAACCTGCAAAAGCAGTTGCAAGACCGTCTCCTAAGATTGTTCTATGTACACCCGGGTCTGCGATAAAGTTCTGTCCGACTACCGCACCGTTTGTTGTGATATCACCTACGTGCTCAACAAGTGTAACGAGTGCGATTGGTGCAAGTGCAAGAATTGCGTCAAGCTTAAATGTCGGGAGACAAATAACCTGAGCAATGATGTCTTTATCTGTAAATGCAAGCCAGTCAGCCTTAGCTACTGCCGAGAAATCAGTGAATCCAAGGAATCCGCATACGATATAACCTGCGATAATACCAAAGAGAATCGGCATAAGGTTAAGAATTCCCTTTGCAAATACAGAGAATCCGATTACAACAAGAAGTACTACACCTGTTACTATAAGGCACTTCGGTTCAAAAGCGCCGTCACGATAGAATGCGCTTGATACACCTGTTGCACTAAGTCTAAGACCGATTACGATAATGATAGGTCCTGTTACGATTGGTGGTAAGAGTTTGCTTACCTTATCATATCCGATAATCTTAATTAAACCTGCAAATACTACGTATACAAGACCTGCTATAATAAGAGCTCCCTTAACTGCTGCAAGCTTCTCAAGGAAATCAGGGTCTCCCATTCTTGAGCTTCCGAGTATCGCGGATATACCGCCCATAAAAGCAAACGAAGAACCTAAGAATACAGGAACTTTTCTTTTGGTTACTCCATGGAAAATAAGTGTTCCGACACCTGCACAGAACAGGGTGATTGATGTATTGAGACCTGTTAAAGCAGGAACCAATACGGTTGCGCCGAACATTGCCAGCACATGCTGAAGTCCCAGGATAATTTTCTGAGCCATTGACTTCTCTTGCATTTTCATTCCCTCCATTAATTTAAACTTTTATATAGACCATGACAAACTCCCCTATACTCCTTGCCATAAGCCCTAAAAGAAACACCCAATAAATTGGGTGTTTCTAATTATAACGCCTTAAGCGCATCATATGCTTTTGAATTATAATCAATATCATGGTAAAAGAAGCGACCACAATCAGCCTTCTCTGCAAAAGAAGGATCAAGAGGCAACTTGCCCAAAACTTCCATATTGGATGCCTTGGCAACTTCTTCGATATTGCTCTTACCGAATATTGCGATTTCCTTACCGCAATCCGGGCATTTAATATAACTATAATTCTCAACTACGCCTAAAATCGGAACATTCATCATGTTAGCCATATTAACGGCCTTCTTAACAATCATCTGTACCAATTCCTGCGGAGATGTTACGATAACGATTCCGTCAACAGGAAGTGACTGGAACACCGTAAGCGGAACATCACCCGTTCCCGGAGGCATATCTACAAACATATAATCAACATTGCCCCAGCATACATCATGCCAGAACTGCTTAACCGTTCCTGCAAGAACAGGACCACGCCATACAACAGGCGACTCCTCATCATCAACAAGAAGATTAAGGCTCATAATCTTGGTTCCGTCTTCGGCAACTACAGGCATAATTCCCATTTCATTTCCCATTGTCGGACCCTTAACGCCAAACATTTTAGGAATTGAAGGGCCTGTAATATCGGCATCAAGAATACCTACTTCGTATCCTTTCTTACGCATTGCTGATGCCATTGCTGCAGTTACGAATGACTTACCAACGCCACCCTTACCGCTGACGATTCCGATAACATGCTTAACCGATGAATATGCATTGAGCTCTTCTGTGAAGTCAGGCTTCTCACCGCCATTAGCAGAAGGACATCCCTCACAGGATTCTCTGCCGCATGTGCCCGCAGAAGCGCATTGCTTTTCTTCAGCCATTTTATCTTCCCCCTTATATAATCATCCTAAAATATATTGCCCTAAATTAAGCAAAAATGCAAGGGGTTATTAATTATTTTTTTAATCCCTCTTTTATCTTCTCGAGCTGGCTCTTAAGATGGTTATCTGCAACAAACTGCTTAACCGTATCTTCATCAACTTCAATACGGTTATCCATTGTTCTCATAACGTCAACTATCTGATGCGTGCTTGCTATAATCGGATTGCTCAAATCAAGAAGCTTATTATCCGAGAACTGTAATACAACCGGTGCCATAAAGTTCTGCTCATTAGCCTTAACAACCAAGGCGCGTTCGCCATTGGAAAGCTCTACACAGCATCCCTTCGGAACTATTCTTATACAGTCCGACAAAGCTTCAACAACCTTGGCATCATAAAACTCCGGATACTCTGCCAAGTATCTGAATGCAGCTATCTCGGATACCGGATCCTGCTTAAGATTCATCGCGGTTAAGTTATCAAAAGCATTGGCAACCTGCAGTATTCTCGAATTAACCGTCCAACGTATAACCCTGTCATCAGGGAATCTTGGAGAATAATAATACTGACTTGTCTGTGAAAGTATCTTAAGACAGATATTAGGTAAATCAAACAAATTGCTTTCCGGTCCCAAAAGCTGGTATCCGGTCTGAAGGCAATTAGCCAAAGTCTTAAGATCCTTATCCGTAAATTCTGCTTCCGACTTCTCCATTAAAGATCTCGGAACCGAAAGCATTCCTACGTCATGAAGCAATGCAGCGGCTACTATACCACGCTTAGCTTCCATGTTAAGATTAAGTCTCGACGAAATCATTGCGCAAAGTATAGCCACATTAAGCGAATGTTTATAATGATAATCCTCGGGAGTTCTTAAGTTTTGATTAAATGCAAATCTATGATCAAGCGAACCGTAACGCTTAATAATCGTATCTATGAGAAGATTGATTCCTTCCGGCTTCTTGCCGCCAAGTACGCTGTCCATAATATCCTTAATGCGGAACATATAGATAGTCTGGAACTTCTCAAATTCAATCTCTTCTTCCGAAATAGGCGGTGCCGGCTCTGCAGGTTCAAGTATATAAAGTCCGATAAGTCCGAAATTCTGTACGGAGATAACTCCCTGTGCGGTGAGTGGGTTCTCTCTGTCATAAAGAAGAACACCCATCTTATTGTAGATTGGCTTAGCCACTCTCATACCCGGCTTCAAATCTTCCGTTTTAACGAAAATCATCCAAAAAGCCCCCTTTTTAACAAAACTTAATCTTATAAAAAATATTATCATATCTCTGATTTTTAAGCAATACAAAGCCATAAAGAACAAAAAAGAACCGCATCACCCGATGCGGTTCTCATATATTAATTCTCTATCCGTTTTAATATTAGTTATTCTTCTTTGCTTTCATCATGTACCATAAAGCACCTGTTAAGCAAACCGAAGAGTAAGCACCTGCCACGATACCTACCATTAAAGGTAATGCAAATTCACGAATGGATGTAACACCCATGATGAATAAGAAGAATACCATGATAAATGTTGTAAGTGAAGTATTGATAGATCTTGAAAGTGTCTGTGTAATACTTCTGTTAACAATCTCGGCAAGTTTCTCAGGATCTCTTGTTGAAGAGCCTGAAAGATTCTCTCTTATACGGTCGAAGATAACGATTGTTGCGTTAATCGAGTAACCTACGATTGTAAGCATAACTGCGATAAATGTATTACCTACAGCAACTCTAACCAATGCATAGCTTGCAAGTACGATAAGTACATCATGTACAAGAGCTAAAATTGCACTTGCGGAGAATCTGAAGTCCTTAAATCTGAACCAGATGTAGATAAGCATAAGAATAAGTGCAATAGCAACTGCCTTTAATGCATCGCTTCTCATCTCGGAACTTACGATTTCACTGATGGATTCAAATTCGATAGTTGAAGCATCAACACCGAGCTTATCAATGATTGCTGCCTTAACTGCCTGTCTCTCATCTTCGGAAAGCATGTTGGTCTTAAGAACTATCTCATTAGTTCCGGATACCTTCTGTGACTGAACAGTACTCTTACCGATTATATCTGTAATTACAGGAACGATTGTATTTTCAATTTCTTCCTGTGAATAATCCTTACCGAAGTCTGCTGTAATTGATGTACCGCCTACGAAATCAAGGCTGTAGTTCAATTCTCTGTTACCCTTGCTTCTGTTAACGCCCATTGTAATTGCAGCTACTGCTATAACAAGTAAAGCAATTGCAATGAAGATATACTTCTTTGAAAGGAAATCGATTGTCTTTCTTTCCTTCTGCTTGCCATAGAACTTCTCATCCTGAAGTCCGAGTGCATAAAGTGCCTGCATAAGGAACTTAACTACAACAAGTGCGGTAAACATGGATACTACGATACCGATACCGAATGTATAAGCGAATCCCTTAACTGTACCGGAACCGAATATACCGAGCACGATAGCTGCGATTAATGTTGTAATATTACCATCCAATACGGCTGATAAAGCCTTCTTGTAACCGCTCTTCATAGCTGTCAATACGCTCTTGCCTGTTGCAATCTCTTCACGGATACGTGCAAATACGACTACGTTAGCGTCTACTGCCATACCCATTGAAAGGATGATACCTGCGATACCAGGTAAAGTAAGCGTAATTCCGAATGCCTTAAGACAAAGCATTGTTAAACCTGTGTAAATTGCAAGGCCGATAGCTGCTGCAAAACCAGGTACAAGGTACATAATAATCATGAAAAGCATTACGAGTAAAAGACCGATACCTGCTGCCTTAATACTGTTGGAAAGTGCCGAACCGCCAAGTGTTGCGGATACTTCCTGCGAACGTAATTCCTTTAATTCAAGATCGATTGTACCGATACGAATGTATGCTGCAAGATTCTCAGCTTCCTGCTTATTAGCCATTCCGGAGATAACTGCTTCACCGCCGGAGATTCCGCCCTTAATCTGTGGAGCGCTGATTTCTTCGTCGTTATAGTAAATAGCAAGAACCTTACCGATGTTGGCACTTGTATACTCGTAGAATCTCTCACCTGCTTCTTCTGTAAGTGTAAGAACTACAACATTCTCAACTGCGCCTGTTGTCTGATTCTGCTGTGTTGTTGCCGTAGCTTTGGCGATATCGTCGCCTGTAAACTGAACTTCACCGTTCTCATCTCTGAACTCAAGCTTACCGGGCTTCTCAAGTTCCTCAAATAATGATGAACTTCCACCCGGGATATCAACGGTAATTCTGTTGCCTCCCTCGGAATAAACCTGAGCTTCTGTAATACTACCGTCAGATGCTGTTGTAACACGCTGCTGTAACTTATATACAGTATCGCTTAACTGTTCTGCCGTAGGAGTCTCACCTACTACTTCATAAGTAATGCTTACGCCGCCGGCAAGGTCAAGACCAAGGCCAAGCTTCATAGCATCTCCGCTGCTTGTTGTTGAAGCAGCTGTGCCCTTTACAATCTTCATTCCATAAAAGCCTGAAACTGCAAAAAGTGCCAAGCAAAGAATGAGAACGAGGGCTCCTCTACTCTTCTTCATTTTTTCTACCTCGCTTTTTTCTCATTTCTTACGAATAGAGATTTCGTTGTTTGAATCCGCAAAGAATCGACCGCTCGCTTGTACGAACGGTCGAATCCGACAAAAATTCTTTACAATTATACCATACTGATTACTATATGGCAAAGGATTTTTACTTTCATAAAAATTAATTAAATCCGACTATCTTCTGAGAAATTTTATATGCCGCAACAGATATCTTTCTGCCGCCTCTTCCCGGAAGATTCATTACTCTTCCCATGATTCCGTTTCTAAGCTTATGGAAAAGTCTTATATCATATTCCTTAAGATATGTCCAAAGATCGCGCTTTTTCTGGAGATTCTCTTCCGTGCCCGATCTTATAAGCATAATCGTTGTAATTACCGTGATTA
>JAGAAH010000050.1 GCA_017615375.1 Lachnospiraceae bacterium
CATGTAAGAATCGCACCCGGACACTCCTTTGCATACTTAGCAGCTTTTACAATCATTGCGATTATTGTAGAGAAGTATAATCCCGCGCCAAGGATTCCGCAAGTAAGAAGCATATCAAGATATACATTATGTGCATCCGCAAGTGTCTGACCGTTAAGAATCTCAGCAAGAAGATTAAAACGACTTATATTATTAAATCCGATTCCGAATAATTTATCCTTTAAGCTTCCTTCACCGAATAACCTTATAGCCTCTTTCCAGATTTCCGCACGACCGGAGCCCCAATGATCGGCTATAACAATCTTATGAAGTAAAGCATCTTCTGCAATACTTGCAGCATTCTTATTGGCATATATAAAAGCTCCCGCGATTATAAGTAACAAGATGCCAAGTAAGATAAACCATATACGTGACATCCATACTCCGAGCTTTTCTACCAAAGGCTTTGCCAAAAATACCGCAATTCAGAGAATTATAATTGCAATTGCAGCCCCTATAATAAGCTTATGATTCTCGAAAATCCATATAGTTATGTCCTCATTCATATGCGTATTCCAGTCATCCGTCGTATTATAGAAACGGCGCTGAATCAAAAGTCCCGCATACATCATAGCCGCAACCATCCACAGACGGCGAAGCCATGTAGGATTTCTTAATGCAAATCCGATCGCTACAAGAATAGCAAACAACACGAAATAAAAACCTGCGGAAGAACTCGAAAGTCCCGCAACCATATCGACCACAATTGCAATTCCCGTAATAATCAAAGTCGGGATATTCTTCTCAAGCATGAAGATTACGAGTAATACCGAAAGAAAGACAGCGCACATTGCGGAATACTGGTTCGAGTTACCGAACATACTTCTTAATCCCGTAAACTGTCTATATATCTGCCAGTTAAAAGGATCATGCTGATAATACTGCATTATTCCCACTATATTCGTGATTATCGTCCATACCGCAAATCCTATCGATAATGCAAAGTGATGTCTTGCATATTTACTTACTATATAACCCGCAAGAACGGTAAGTCCCATAAAGAAGAATCCGGTTTTTCTATAATCATCACCGAAGAACGCTTCATGTCTTCCGACCGCCGCCAATGTACCTATAAGCCATACTATAAGTGTACTTGCAAAAAGTGCATCGATTATACCTATCTTTAACTTCTTATTTCCTATAGAATCAAGCTTCGGAAGGACCAAAAGAAAACTTGCTATAACAAACACGGCCGTTCCCGCTATAAGAAGAATATTCTTATATTCATCATATAAGATATATCCCTGCACGCAAATCGTACCGAATCCGAACATCATATAGAATAGAAAAGCCATACATAAGATGCCAATTCTGAAACTAATTTTCTTATCTACTGCATTTAATTTACCGTTCTTCATTAATCATTACCTACTTTACATCTTCTTTAATTACATATGAAGGAACGATTGCCTTAACCATATGTCTCATATCATCAGTCTCTTCTGCCGCTGCATCATGAAGTTCATGCAATGCCTTAAAGAATTTCTTCTCGTCGAATTCAAGCGGTTTGCCGATGAATATAAGATTATTGTTGGTCTTGGTAAGGCCTTCCTCTGCCTTAAGACATTCCTCATATAATTTCTCGCCCGGGCGAAGTCCCGTATATACAATCGGGATATCGACATCAGGCTCATAGCCGGATAACTTAATAAGGTTACGCGCCAAATCATCAATCTTAACAGGCTCACCCATATCAAGAACGAATATCTCGCCGCCCTTGGCATAAGCGCCCGCCTGCAATACAAGCGATACAGCTTCCGGAATCGTCATGAAATAACGAATTATATTCTTATCAGTTACGGTTACAGGGCCTCCCGCCGCAATCTGCTTCTTAAAAAGCGGAATGACGGAACCGTTAGAGCCAAGTACATTACCAAATCTAACCGCTACATAAGAAGTATCCGGATATTCACGCTCCATTGACTGAATAACCATTTCGCATATGCGCTTGGATGCTCCCATGATATTGGTCGGATTAACCGCCTTATCTGTCGAGATAAGAACCATCTTCTTTGTACCGTACATGGCTGCAGCTTTCGCCACATTATATGTACCGAATACGTTATTCTTAATTGCCTCGTTAGGACTATCCTCCATTAACGGCACATGCTTATGTGCTGCCGCATGGAATACTATCTCAGGCTTATACTGCTCAAATATGGAATTCACACGGTTAACATTACGAACGGAACCTATAAGTGCTTCAAGGTCGAGATTCGGGAAATTACGCCTAAGCTCCAACTGTAAATCGTATGTTGTATTCTCATATATATCAAATATGATTAATTTCTTAGGATTATGCGCCGCAATCTGTCGACAAAGCTCGGAACCGATAGAACCGCCACCGCCCGTTACCATAACTACGCGGTCCTTGATATATCCGATTACATCATCAATATTAATGGAAACCTGGTCGCGCCCAAGTAAATCGACAACTTCTACATCACGTAACGCTGATACTTTGACTTTCTCATTGATAATCTGCGCCATTGAAGGTAAGATTCTAAGCTTACATCCGGTGTTCTTACAGATATCGAGAATCGCTTTTCTTCTTGATGGCGGAAGATTCGGGATTGCGATGAAAATCTCTCTTATATGATACTTCTCAACCGCCCACGGAATCTTGGTATCATTACCGACAATCGGCGCACCTAAGATAGAGCTTCCAATCTTTTTCGGGTCCGCATCGATTACACACTTAACGCGATTCTTAATTAAACGGCTGCTTCTTATATCCTTAATAAGGTAACTTGCGGAATCGCCCGCACCTATAACCATTGTCGGGATTACTGTCTTGGAAAAATCTCCCTGCACATTGTTACGGATGATTCTTAAACCGCGATAAGAAAACCTGCTAAAAGCAGTCAATGTGACAAGAAAGAAAAAGAATAAAACATGATAAGAACGCGGCATACGCATATCAAGCATCGTAAGACCGGCTATCTGTGCGAGCGTTGCAAGGGCACATGCCATAATAACACTTATAAGCTCCTGAACGGATGCGTACTGCCACAAACTGCTATATAGACGAAAGGCTGCGAATATAACAAGCGTTACCAATACATTAATCCATGCATAATTATGCGCTGCCAGCTTGGCACTCGCTTCTACATTGGAGAATCTAAACTCAAATCTGGTAATCAAAGCCATATACATCGAGAATACGATTGCAAGCATATCATATATAACAAACGCAAGTCGCCTTAACGGCTTTGACATATTATTAAGCGCCTTAATCATCACTATCACCTTTCATACGTATTTTCTCACGAATAGATTATAGCATATAAAATACTTATATACAAACAATTATAAATAAAAGCGGAACCCACAATCACGTGGATTCCGCGCTTTTATAGATTTCTATCTTACTCTTATTCCTTTGACAGCCGTCCAGCCGGAGTATACTCTCTTACCGGTGGAATCAAGCTTCCAGCCTCTTACTCTAAAGTAATACGTTCTTCCCGATGTAAGCGAATTAAATACTCTCGATAACTTCGTTGCAGGATATATTGCACTGTTCGTCATATTTCTTGAAGAAGACACTTCTATCTGATATGCGGTGGCGCCCGACTTAGGCGCTTTCCAGGATACGGTTACGCATTTTCTGTAGCGCGATACCAAGCTTAAGTTCGTTGGCTTTCCGACCGTAACCTTGGTCCAGTGTGCATATAAAGTGATATTTCCTTCGCCGATTGTCGTCGAATAATATCTCTTGCCTTCCTTCTTATCATCATACCAGCCTGCAAACTTATATCCTTCACGAATCGCATCCGATGCAAGCTTGCCGACTTCTTCTCCCATGACATAAGACTTATACTTAGTCGTCATGGTTCCGCCGTTAGGATCGTATGTAATCGTTGCATTAACGATACCATGTTTTAAGATGACATTTGAATTGGCCGACTTAGTCTCTACTATTGCCTTGGCGTTCTCTTCCGTACACTCATCACGGTATCGAACAATTATCTCGGTACCGGGCTCCGTCGCTGCATTAAGGAAACATTCCTTAGAACCTGTAACCTTTGCCGCAAACGTCATCTCCGTCGATAATACCTTACAATTGGTAAACATGTTGTCGACCTTGGCGCATACCGCAAGATCCCATGCGGAAAGATTAGCGGTTGTGAGCTTTTCGCAATTATGGAACATCTTCGATGTATCGGTTACACGACGCACGTTGAAATCATCAAGCACAATCGTCCTAAGATTCACGCAGTTAAAGAACATCTCCGACATATCGGTTACGTTATGCGTATCGAATTTGCGAAGATTAAGCGTCGTTAAGCCCTTACAACCCGAGAACATACCCTTCATCGTCTGCGCGGAACTTGTATCGAATCCGTCAAGCATAAGCTCTGTCAGACTCTCACAGCCTGCAAACATATTCTTCATGTTAATTACATTGGTCGTATCTATCTTAGCAAAGTAAATCTTTGACAGTGCGCGGCAGTTCTCAAATAAGCTCTCCATCGAAACCACGCGGCTCGTATCCCACTTGCTTATAGCAAGCGACGTAAGATTCGTACAGTTTTTCAGCATGCCGTCCATGTAGTTTAAGTTCGGTGTCTTCCAATCGCTTATATAGAGATTCTTCATGTTACAGCCTAAGAACATCTCCGACATATTGCGGACATTCGTCGTATCGAATCTTTGCACGTCGAATGTCGAAAGCGACGTACAACCAGCAAACATACGCTTCATATTGGTTACGCGTGATGTATTAAACGTAGTCTGGAGCTTAACGAGTCCCGAACAATTCTCGAATAATCCCTCCATATCGGTTACGGAGGATGTGCTCCAGTTACCCGTAGTTACTTCTTTTAAAGATGTACAGCCTGCGAGCATGTAGCTCATATCAGTCAATGTGCTCATGTAGAATCTGGTCGTGTCAACAGATTCAAGATTCGTAAGACCATAAAGAAGGTATGATGCGTCCGTCATACCGGTAATACTTAATTTTGCGCTTTTAATATCCTTTGCATTGGAAAGCCACGGAATACCCGTCTTGCCGTTATGATTCTTGATATTGCCGTTACCTGATACGGTAAGACATCCCTTCGAATCAATCTCCCACGTAAGGCCGTCCACCTTTCCGCCCTTATTGGCAGCATGAACAATGCATGTCAAACCTTCCGGGAAGAAATGCGGCATAAGCATATTAAATAGGAGCAAGAATATAAGCACGGCTCCTGTAAATTTACCAATCCTTTTCATTGACACGACTCCTTTCGGCATAGTACACCTATACTTACACTATATGATATATTTCGGCAAACCGTTAGTCAAATTTTAGACCGAATTTAATATTTTCGTATAAAAGTTCCCTCCGGTCAGATTACGCCCTGCTTAACTCTATATTGCAGCGGGCTTAAACCTCCGAGAGATTCCTTAATGCGACCCGCTGCATACCAGAACATATATCCATTGATAATCTCAGTAAATTTCCTGATAGAGACACCCACCCACGAGTGATTATAGAATATTTCATTCTTAAGTCGGCCGAAGAACCCTTCGCATGCCGAATTATCAGCGGAGCATGCTTTTCTCGACATAGACCGTGTAAGGCAGGCTTTATCGGTTGCTTTAATCCATTTGATATCCCTGTAATGCCAGCCTCTGTCGGAATGAATAACAGGCGCTTCGCCCTCTTTAAGCGTCTTAACTGCGGCATTGAGCATGTTTCCGACAAGTGCGGATGAAGGCGACGTCCCGATAGACCAGGCAACAGGCATACCGTCATAGCAGTCAATAATCGGGGATAGATAGACTTTACCCGCAGGAATGCCGAACTCCGTGATATCCGTAAGCCATTTTTCATTAGGTCTATCCGCTATAAAAGTCCTATTCACTATATTCTCAGGTGCCGGAGATATCTCACCCTTATAAGAATTATACTTTCCCGTATAATTACCGGCTGTAAGATTTTCTTCTGACATAAGACGGCGTATAAGCTTACCGGAATAGAAAGTTCCGTCGTCTTTCTTTACACATTCTCTTATTCGTCTATAGCCATACGTCGCATAGGATTCTATGAAGGCTTGTCGTATACGATTACGAAGCATAGCATAATTATCGGAATGCGCTTTTATATGCTTATTATACATATAAGTGCTCTTAGGCATTTTGATTAAGCTAAGTAATTCCATTAAACCATACTTATCACGAAGGGCATCAATCACCATAACCTTCTCTTTACTATTAAGGTTATCGGAGCTGATGCCCTTGTCTTTTTTTATCACGTTAACTGCCTCTTCAAGGATATCTCTCTCCATTCGAAGCCTTCGTATCTCACGCTTAAGATTATCAATATCTTCCGACGATTCATACGCTTTAATTCCATTCGGTGCAATCTTTTCAATCCACTTATATATGGCGGTTCTTGAGACCTTATACTTATATGCGATATCTGTAATGCTTGTCTCACCCTCATAATAATCAATAACCGCTTGTTCTTTTAATTCTTTCTCAATCGCGGTTGTCGGCCTTCTGCTTTTATAATCCGTAAATTCATCGGGATATTGCTCGGTTATCCACGCTTTAAGAAGGGGTCTGCTCGGATAATTCAAGTGTCTTATTGTCTTTGCTATATTATGACATTTCTTGTAATACCGCACCGCATGCTGCCTTTGCTCTTTCGAGTATCGCTTTTCTCTTGTCATCGAGCTTTTAAGCTCTGAAGTTGCCGCGTATTCCTCATACCACCCTCGAAGTGATGTGTACTGCTTGGGATAACCAAGTTTCCTTTTCACTACTGCGAAACTAAAGTTGCAATCAATGTATAACCTCACTGCTTCCATTCGTTCCTCATATGAATACATAGACAACCTCCTTATCAAAACCACACTAAAGAGTTGCTTAAGTATAGTATCATGATTATATGATAATTCTATAAAGGCAGTTAAATTACATTTACAACGACTTTTTATCAATTGCTTTTATAAATGTCTTTTTTAATTCCTGCGGTTTATAAAAGAATCGTATTTCAGACTTACTAAGTCGTCCCTCTTCCTTTTTAATCTTAAGGAGTTCAATAGTGCATATAAAATCTGCCACCTGAAGGAGTATATATTCTTGCGGCTGTGCCTTTATATACTCCACATTGGCAAAGTATTCGTTAAAAATCGAGCTAATAATCATACTTAACTCATGTTGTCCGTTATCATAATATACCGTAAGTTTATCATATGCAGAAAAATACTCCGCATTCTTTCTTACCATTTCAGTAATTTTGTAAGAAATCTTACAAGCTAAATCTTTTCTATCAGCCACATCCTTTCTCCTCACCTTAATTGTGGTATGCTTAATCGGACATTTAATAGTAAATGCCAAAAGCTCATACAATAGCTTTCTTCTTTCATCCAACGAATAATTCTCAAAGATTTGCTCTCTTCGTATGATTGGTGCGGTATGAATATAATCAAGTCTATATCCTGCATTTCTGAGCCTTGTTTCTAAATAATTGGCTTCTGATGCTATATTATCGCTACGATCATGGAATACAAAAGTAACAAGGTAATAATCATTTCCATTACATACTTCGCCAAAGTCGCCGGATTCATCAATAAATATACTTAATTCTATAGTGTTCTTCATTTTTACTCCTAAAACAAAAAATAGCGGGATATTCATCCCGCTTACGGTGGCCCAAAGAGCTTACGCCCAGGCCATTAATAACAAAATCACACTATATTTTCCCAATTTCTCTCCTGGAAATATTATCACTCCTATATGTTTATTTGTCAATACAAACATTCTTGAAAGATTCACATTATTATTATTAAAAGGGAGCCACATATGTGACTCCCTTATCGTTGTGTAAAAGTTCTACACGTTATTTTACTTTAACTTTGGTAAGCTTATTGTTCCAGGAACCGTATACTATCTTGCCTGCAGAGTCATAGCGGTATGCTCTTACTCTTACATAGTAATACTTTCCGGATTCAAGACCCGCATAGTACTTTGTCTTTGCTTTTCCTACATTCTCAGGCTCGCTCCAGATAATACCGTCTCTTGAAATCTCTACCTCAAAGCCATTGTATAAGGTCTTGATGTTATCCCACTTAACGGTTATGGAACCCTTTGAATGAGACTTGGCAGATACTTCCCATACGATACCGGTAAATGTCTTAAGCCAGTGTGCATAGAGTGTAACACTCTCCTTACAGATTGACTTAGACCATACACGATCAACCGCATCGTAGTTATCGCCCGGCTTAAGATACCAGCCTGCGAAGAAGTAACCTTCTCTATAAATCTTGGCAGGATCGTAAGAGAATCCGTAAGGGCCATTCTTCTTAACCTTCATGGTCTTCTCGCCAAGATATACACCACCGTATGCATCGAAGGTTACGGTGCACATATCTTCAGCCTTAACGTTAATCTCAATCTTAACTGAGTTTCTGTCAGAACCGCTGTACTTGCTTAAGTCGATATTAC
>JAGAAH010000008.1 GCA_017615375.1 Lachnospiraceae bacterium
ATCTGCTTAACCTTATCAACAGCTCCGACTACTTCTACCGCTACAGGTGTATTGCTGTCTGTAACCTTAGTCATGTATTCGGGATATTTGTTCAAAAGGTAACTTCTGTAATCCTTGGCCATATCCACATAGCTTCCGGAATTTACAAAGCTGTATCTCTGAGAAAGTGTTTCATCGGGAAGATTCTCAAGATATACATAAACGTCTTTGTTCGAGTTGGAACCAAGATCAAATTTTTCTCTGGGTTTAACAGTATATACTGCGTTGGCATAGTTGTAACTTGATGCTCTGCCACTTATATCTGCTCGAATTGCCGCATAAGATGCACCGCCTTCAACAACGCAGATAAATGAATCCTTCTTATCTGAGATACCGAATACGTTCATATTGGCAATTGTTGTATGTACAACGTCCTTTCTCTCAATCGCCATATCCCATCCGTAAAGGTTGGAATAATAAATAGCCTGAGAGGATTTACCGTTGTTAAAGTTCATAATTGAACCGCCGCCTTCGGGAACAAGAACATAACCGTCTTCTTCTGTGTTGCCGGCACCAAAGTAAGGAAGTACGCAAACGTTGGTTACAGGATAAGAAGAAGGACTGTCAATTGATGAAAGCGGAACTTCTACCACAAGGTCGTCACCGTCAAGTCTGTAGATAACAGATACATTAAATACAGGGTTGCTGTTGGTGGCTTCAAGAGTACTTAATTCTTTGTCCTCAATGTATTCTTCATATGTATAGCCGGCTTCTTCAAACACTTTCTGTAAGTGAGCCTTTGCACTATCCTTCTGGCCTTCACGAAGTACGTAAATTACTTCTGTTTCAAGAATGGGATATGCTTCAAGAAGAGAATCTTTGTTTTTCTTATCTGCCGCACTAAGCTTGTTAATATCAAGCTTCTTGTATAACTGTTTTACGTTTTCTCTATCTGATACAGACATTGTGCTGCAAAGCTCATCAAGTCTGGAAGCTAAGATTGCAGGGGGAATTACGAACTCCTTGGCAACCTTACCGATTGAGTAATCAACCTGCACAAAATCATCACCGGTTGTAATCTCATAAATACCGTTAATGGCACTTAAGGAATAACTGTCATATGTGGTATCAAGACCGGCATCGGTTCCGTAAGTAAGTAATACTGTAGACTGAAGTTTATTCTTCTCTTCCAAGATTGCAAGTGCATCATCTGCAGCATCTACGGGAGTCGAATGCCATACCTTACCTGAACTCTTAACCGTGAGGTCAAAAGTTGTAAGCTTGGGATCCATTTCAAACTTGAGGCTCTTATTTTCCATGACGATAGTCTTATCATCACCTGCATAAGCTCTAACCTCTACCGGATCTTCTTCCTTCTCGGTACTTTGATATTTCATGATAAAGATTATAAGTCCCGCAAAAATAAGGAGCATAATTGTGGGGAAAATCAAGGCTTTAAGTTCCTTGATGATGTTCATCTTTATCTCTTGTTTTCTTTCTTCACTGATAGGATTATATTTGCTCATGACAACTCCAATTTCTTAAAAGTTTACATTCGATACAGCAATTCTTTGGCAATGGATACAAAGTATGCAACACCTTGAGATATCATGCTGAAGAACAACATCATAAGGAATATCATAACAAGCATTGCAAATACTGTGGCAACCAGGAAAAGAATGTTCTTACCGAAAGAATACTCGTGAACCTGGCTCATGCCCAAAATTCCTATGAAAGCCACCCATATCAGTGCTATCATGCCGACAACCGAGTAAAACTGAGCTTCTTCGGTCGTGATGAAATTACTGAAAATCATCAAGGGAACGTTTATAAGAATGTAAGGGGTAAGTGCATAACACGTAGCCATGTATACTTGCCCGAGGCGTCCTTTACCATCAAACAACGTTGTGAGCGCCCAGTTACCTACTACAAACAAGCCCAAGGGAATCAGAATACTTGCCACATAGGTTAAGATATTAAGGTCTTCCCAATATACCTGAATAAAGATAAAACTTGTATATCTTAATCTAAGTATACGCGTAAGAATAGTTAAAAATAAAATTGTATTGGCGGCCGCATAAGTACCGCGTCTTTCATGGGTCAAATCCCAGAATCCGTCAAGGGGATGCGTGGTGCAGTACAATGCAAACTTAAGGCTTTTTATATAGCGCTGCCATTTTTCCTTACTGAATAATGAAGCAAACATGCTGATTTCTCCGTTATCTTTTATACTTTAAAAATATCTGCGGTTGCAAATTCGTATTTAATCGACTTAATCTTACCGATAATCATGGGAACAAGGAAAAGAACAAGAAGCACGATTACAATTACAACTATGTTCTCTTCTACCCAAATCTTACGATATTGTCTGTAAGCCTTCGAGTAGTTCTCAGCATCGTATTTAAGCTTGAAATACTCCATTGCGGTCTTGTATTCTTTCTGTCTTAAGTATGCACGACCGATTCCGATGTAAGCCAAATCATAGTTACCGTCATACTTGATAACCTGATTCCAGCTTTCAAGAGATTCGTTATATCTGCCGGCATCAAAGTCTTCCATTGCTGTGAATACAAGCTCGCCGAAATTTGTAAGTGTAAATACGGTTATGGCACAGTCAAGCTGGTCCAAAACTTAAATGTCATAGCCTATATGATCGAGTGCGATGGGGTTTCTGAAGTAACCGTCCATGTTACCGTTACCGCCACAGCAGAATAAAAGTCGTCCCTGATTGTCATAAGAGAAAAGACGTCCTCTGTTCTTATCAAGACATACAAATACTTCATTGGGGAAAGAAGTAACATCTATAAACTGAGAAGGGCCTGTCATACCTCCGCCGGAACCCATGTAAAGGTCACCGTATACAGGGTACTTACCGTCATAATATACACCGTTTCTTACTAAGATATCTGAACCTAAAAGGTTAAGAAGTCTTACGTTCTGAACAGTGGAGCCCTTTAAATCTTCTTCGGCAACAGAACCTGCAACAGCATAGATGAATCCATCTTCATTGATATAGCAGTTGCTGTACTCTGTAGGAACGAAAGATTCCATCTTCATGAGCTGTTCCTGAGATGCAAATTTTTTCCAGATATAATCTACAAAGTTATAAGATGCAGGCGGTGCTCCGTGGAAGTTGGTGAATGTTCCGTCGCTCTCATATTTAAGCAAACCTTTGTTAATACCTGCCGCAACGGCATAAACACGCTCTGCGGTATCAACAACAAGCTTTGTGGGCGCAAAAGCAAGATCCTTATCAATAGATGAATCATTGGGCTTTCCAAATTCCATCAAATAATTAAAATCTTTGTCCACCTTAACGATTCTCGCATTACCCTTATCGGCAATAAAGATATTACCGTCCTCGGAAATTGCAAGATCGGTAGGAGTATTAAATGTGTTATCTGAACTCTTACCATTGAAATGATCGTAAATTTCTACTACTTCAAGGCTTTCTCTTGTGTTTCTCTTCATCTTAATGATTCTGTTGTTACCTGAATCGCAAAGATAGAGAAAATCTCCATCTGCGGTAAGACCCTGAGGATTGGAAATTTTCTTGTCTAGATTTAAATCCTTCCAGGTAAATGTCTTACAAGGCTCATAAAAGTCGGGAGAATCCTGAACATCTCCCCAGTAGTCGTAGTTGTAGGAATAGCTTCGATCTACCGCATATGAACTTAAGCTAACAGAACCGGCAAGTACCGCACTTGCAAGAGCCATGGCTCCGATTCTTACAAACAGTTTTTTCATAAAATGTCTCCATCCCGTCTCGAATATTTCCAAATCAGTCTTTAAGTCCCGAGCTTGCCATTGTTTCAAGAATCTGGCTCTCGGAGAAGACGAATATAATAATCGGAACTATCATAACAACTACAAGTACTGCAGCCTGCTGACCGGTACGGGCGATACCGCCGAGACCGATCTGGTTAAGAGCATAAACAAGGGTCTTCTTCTCTTCCGAATAGATATATGTTGCTGCTCTGTCGTTCCAAAGTCTTTGAACTGAAAAGATGATAAGTGTCATCCAAGCGGGCTTAACGTTAGGCATTACGATGTTAGAGAATACTCTCCACTCGCTTGCACCGTCAATCTTGGCCGCTTCAATAAGTGAAGTGGGAAGTCCTTCCATGAACTGCTTCATAAGGAAAAGACCGATGGGTGCTGCAAATGCGGGAATGATGATTGCCCAATATGTATCAATCCAGCCAAGCCAGTTAAGGATAAGGTAGTTAGGAATCTGTGTTGCCCAACCTGTAAACATAAGAGCGGTTGTGGCAAGTTTGAAGAAACCTTTTCCACCAGGGAATTCATACTTGGCAAGTACGAAGGATGCCATGGATGCGATGATAAGGTGTCCTGCTGTACCTACGAAAGTAATAAATACCGTATTGAAGAGGTATCTTGAAAATGATACCCACGATTTACCCATTGTTATGAACAAGTCTGAAAAGTTGTCCATGGTGGGATGCTGCGCAAATATTCTCGGAGGGAATCTGAACAATTCGTCCAAGGGTTTAAGCGCGTTGCTCACCGCGAAGATAATCGGGAAAGCCATAATGTAAGCCATGATGATAAGGAAGATATAAAGAAGTACGTCACCGGCAATTGAGCGGTTGGGCTTTCTTCTCTTTATCATCGGCTTCTTATATTCTTTTTCAACTTCTATCTTTTTTCTTTTACTCATGTCAGGTTCCTACTCTTCTTAACAGACTCTGAATTGCTTTATTACATAAAATCATCATTAAGAACAAAATGGTTGCTATTGCACATGCATAACCCATTTCGAATCTTGAATAACCGTAGTCGAAAAGGTGAGTTACAATCGTACGTGCCGCGTAGTCGGTACTGGGGTATCCGCAAAGTGCCATTGTTACATCGCAGACACCGAAGGACTGTGTAATGGTCATAACGGCACCGAACAAAAGCATAGGCTTCATGTTGGGAAGTGTTATGTACCAAAGTTCCTGCCAACGGTTCTTGATACCGTCCATATAACCGGCTTCGTACTGAGAACCGTCGATACCCTGAAGACCTGCTACGAAGGAAAGGAATCCTGTACCAAGACTCATCCAAAGAATAACCACCATACAAATCGGTAACATGTACTGAGGGTTAATCAGCCAAAGGATGGGAGTGTCAATTAAACCAATATTCTGTAAGAATGCATTTACATATCCGTAAGCGTCGCCTCTGAAGAAAATCGAGAAAATCGTGTAACATGTACCTGCGATTGAGGGTGCGTAGAATATGATAACCGCAACGGAACGAACCATTCTGGGAAGCTCGTTGATAAGCCATGCAAAAAGGAATGACATGATGTATCCGAGAGGTCCCGTAACTATCGCTATAAGAAGTGTATTCTTAAGACCGATAAGGAAAACGTCGTCCTGAAGTATCAGGTTAATGTAGTTGGTAAATCC